>NZ_JBFBCE010000001.1:0-277465 GCF_040689595.1 Streptosporangium sp. NPDC051023
GAGGTGCAGTCCCAGGACCCCGTGACCGGGAAAACCCGGTCACGGGCCGAATCGTTGAGGGGAAAAGCCGGTCGTGGGCTGTTCCGCGTTGCCTGGCCCTTTGCGGGGAGCGCCGATCGTATACGGTGCGCGCCGTCAAAAGCCGCTACGGCAAATCCAGCCCGCCGAGATCGCCGTCACGGCTCTAAGGGCGGCGGAGAGAGCGGCCAGGCAGCGTGACGACCTGACCATGACGACCGAAGGGAATCTCGGTATGACCGGAGATGGAGGTTCCCGGAGGAAAGAAGCCTCTTTCGCGGCGGAAGCCGTTCCGCTCTCCGAGGCAATCCCTGGATCTGGAAGAACCCGAGAACGGGTGCCGTCGGCCGTCATGTGGTTCTGAGCGTCAGGGGTCTCCGGAGTGGACGCCCAATGTTCACGGAGATCATCCCGAATGGCCGACGGAGCGCCGAGTTCTCCGCTGTCGATCGGGTTGTTTTACGAAAAACACCGGATAAATCCTGACCCGAATCACTTTCTGGAAGCCCGGCGACGCCTCGTTCCCGGCGGTGGGATTTCTCCGGACCGCGGTGGGATTTCACGCGACCTAGGTATAAAATAGTAACCATGGGTGACGAGGGAAACTTGGACGAGGTGCTGCGGGCCAACGGGGTCGCCCGGCAGGTCATCGGGCACATCGGAGACAAGTGGTCGCTCCTGGTCATCGCGGCCCTCGGAGACGAGGCTCAGCGGTTCTCCAGGCTCAAGACTCGGGTCGAGGGGATCAACCAGCGCATGCTGACCCAGACCCTGCGCGCCCTTGAGCGTGACGGCATCGTCGAGCGCAACGTCTATCCGACCTCGCCCCCCAAGGTGGAGTATGTGCTCACCGGGATCGGACGGGAGCTTTTCGTCACGGTGACCGGCATCTGCGAGTGGGCTCGGCGCAACCTCGCCGAGGTCGAGACGTCCCAGCGCCTGTTCGACCAGCGGGCTGTGATGCCCTTGTGAGGGCGGGGAACCGAGCGTGGTGGCCGTTCGTTGGAACTTTTCGGCGGTAGCCGTACGGCCGCTTGCCCAGAAAACGGATATCAACACGATACGGCCGTGTGACAACCGATCTAATACGCTGATCGCGTAGGTCGCAGCGTGGAGGCAGCGATGGAAAGCAAGAATCCCGTGTTCAGTCGGCAGACCAACGGCCGTCAGCAGGCCTGGGGAACGCCGACCCCCGAACAGCTTCGAGGAATGTACGACGCGCCGTCCTACGCGCCTCCCGCGCAGCGGGCGATGACCATCGACGACGTGGTCGTGCGCGGCTTCATCACGCTGGGCACGCTGGTCGTCTCCGCCGCGGTGGCCTGGGCGCTCAACCTCGGGGTCGCCGCGATGGCCATCGGCGCGATCGTCGGCCTGGTGCTCGCGTTGATCGTCTCGTTCAAGCAGAGCACGAACCCGGCGTTGATCCTCGGCTACTCGGTCGCGTACGGCGTGGCTGTCGGCGTCGCCAGCCACATCTACAACGACCTGTACAGCGGTGTCGTCTTCCAGGCGGTGGTCGGCACGGCCCTCGCCTTCGGCGCGATGCTGACGGTCTACGCACTGCGCATCGTCCGTGTCACGCCGAAGTTCACCAAGTTCGTCGTGGCGGCAGGTCTCGGTCTGATGGGCCTCGTGCTCGTCAACTGGGTCGCGAGCTTCTTCATCGCCGACGGCATCGGCATCCGCTCCGGCGGCCTGATGGCGTACGGCTTCAGCATCGCGGCGATCCTGGTCGGCTGCTTCTTCCTGCTCCTCGACTTCGACTCGATCGAGCAGGGTGTGCGGGCCGGTGCCCCGGAGAAGTACTCCTGGCTGATGGCCTTCGGCCTGACGGTCACCCTGGTCTGGATCTACCTGGAGATCCTGCGCTTCCTGAGCTACTTCACAAGCAACGATTAACGAAAGGCGCGCCACCGCGCGTGAGGCCCCCGCCGTGACCGGCCTCGGTCACGGCGGGGGTTTTCCTTTTCCCCGAGGGGTTCCCCGCTTCCTCACCGGGCCCGGCTCCGGCACGGTCGCGCGGCGGGCCGTACGGCTCTCACGGCGGGCGGAACGCGGGCGACTGTCGGACGGGCAGAGGGCTGGAAAGTGAACGGAAAGCTACAACAGGGCGACGAAGAATGATGGATGACCAGGTGGTAAGGACTTGCCATCTGGGAGTTCGTGAGGCACTGTCGAGCAAAGGAGCCCTATCCGTGGAGGTGCCCATGTCGTTGAGCCACTCACTGGAGACGCAGAGCAAGTTGATCGCTAGAGTCTCGGATATCACCGGCCGCGCACTCCCAGAGTGGTTCCAAGCCATCGACAACGGCCCGTCTTTCCTGCGCTGCGAAGAGCGGGCCAACTGGCTCGCCGACGAGCACGGGCTGTCCCACGGCTACGCCGCCGCCATCGTGCGCGAGCACGAGCGTCACCGTCACAGCCGTCGTCTGTAAGTCATCGCCGTCTCCGTGAGCCCGCGCCCCCGTCCGGGGGTGCGGGCTTTCACGTCCCCGGCCATGATGGGATCATGGATCTCGACAAGGCACGTGACTTCATCCGCGACAACCACCGCGCGGTCCTGCTGACCTGGCACTCCGACGGCCGGCCGCAGCTGTCCCCGGTGACGGTCGGGCTGGACGCCGAAGGAAACGCGATCATCAGCACCAGGGAGACCGCCGCGAAGGTCCGCAACCTCCGCAGGGATCCCCGAGTCGCGCTCTGCGTGACGACCGACGCCTTCTTCGGCGCCTGGATCCAGATCGAGGGCGAAGTGGAGATCGTCTCACTGCCTGAGGCGATGGAGACGCTGGTGAGCTACTACCGCGACATCTCCGGGGAGCACCCCGACTGGGACGACTATCGGGGCGCCATGGAGCGGGAGCGGCGGGTGATCCTGCGGATCGGGATCACCCGCGCGGGCCCCGACATCCACGGCTGAGCCACGCACCCAAGCCCGCCCCGCCGTCAGGCGTCGCCATCGACGCAACCTAGCTGAGGCGCTCCAGGACCATGGCCATGCCCTGGCCGCCGCCGACGCACATGGTCTCGAGACCGATCGTCCTGTCGTGGAAGCGGAGGCTGTTGATCAGCGTGGAGGTGATCCGGGCGCCGGTCATGCCGAACGGGTGGCCGACCGCGATGGCGCCGCCGTTGACGTTGAGCCGGTCGAGGTCGATGCCGAGGTCTCGGTACGACGGGATGACCTGGGCCGCGAAGGCCTCGTTGATCTCGACGAGGTCCACGTCGCCGATGGCCATGCCCGCCCGCGCCAGGGCCTGCCGTGAGGCCTCGACCGGCCCCAGTCCCATGATCTCGGGGGACAGGCCGGTCAGGCCGGTTGAGACGACCCTGGCCAGCGGGGTGATGCCCAGCTCCGCGGCCTTGGTGTCGCTCATCACGATCACCGCGGCGGCGCCGTCGTTCAGCGGGCAGCAGTTTCCGGCCGTGACGGTCCCGTCGGGGCGGAAGACCGGCTTGAGCTGGGAGACCGCCTCGTAGGTCGTCCCGGCGCGAGGGCCGTCGTCCTTGCTGACCACGGTCCCGTCCGGCAGGGTCACCGGAGTGATGTCCCGCTCCCAGAAACCGTTGGCGATCGCCTTCTCCGCGAGGTTCTGCGACCGGACGCCGAACTCGTCCTGCTCCTGGCGGGAGATGCCCTTCAAGCCGGCGAGGTTCTCCGCGGTCTGGCCCATGGCGATGTAGACGTCGGGCAGCGCGCCGTCCTCGCGGGGGTCGTGCCAGATGCCCCTGCCGCCCTCCGCCGCCCCGGCCGTACGGCCCTGGGCCTCGGCGAACAGCTCGTTGTGCGTGTCGGGCAGCGAGTCGGAGTTGCCCTTCGCGAACCGTGAGACGCACTCGACGCCCGCCGAGATGAAGACGTCGCCCTCTCCCGCCTTGATGGCGTGCAGGGCCATCCTGGTGGTCTGCAGGGACGACGAGCAGTAGCGGGTGACGGTCGTGCCCGGCACGGTGTCCAGCCCGAGCAGCGTGGCGACGACACGGCCCAGGTTGAACCCCTGCTCGCCGCCGGGAAGGCCGCAGCCGAGCATCAGGTCGTCGACGGTCGCCGGGTCCAGCTGGGGAACCTTGGCCAGGGCGGCCTTGATGATCTGGACGGTCAGGTCGTCGGGCCGGATGTCCTTGAGGGATCCCTTGAAGGCACGTCCGATGGGCGAGCGCGCGGTCGCGACGATGACTGCCTCGGGCATGTGGCTCTCCTGGATTGGTTGGTCGCTCTCCTGCGGAGGTTACTCCGTGGTAGGGCGGAAATCGCGGCCGGGGTGCCACAAAACAGAACTTTGTACGGGAGGGGGGCGTCGCTCGCGTCAGCCGTACATCCCGGGGGAGGTCCCGGTGTCGTCCTTGATCCCGTGCAGCCCGCCCGCCTCGTCGCGCCAGATCCGCCAGCCGTCCTGGCTGCCGGTGAACCAGGAGGGGGGCGCCTCGGAGCCGGTCGTCTTCCTGCCGCTCGCCAGGTCGAACTCGCAGAGGGAGGCCACCGAGTAGAACCCCGTGATCTGGCCCTTGAGCGCGAGCGGCTTGGGGTCGGTGACGCAGAAGGACCAGCCGTGTTCGTTCTTGATCTCGGCGCTCCGTCCCGTGGCCAGGTCGAAGGCGTTGCCCGGCTGGTCGTGCTTGAGAAAGCCGAGCTTGTCCATCCGGCTGGGGAAGGCGAGCCACCACCCGGAACCGGGGACCTGGGCCGCGGCGATCTGGCCGAGGACCCGTCCGTTCTCGGCGTCGAGCCGGGCGAAGCCGCCGTACTGGCCCTGCTGGTCGACGGGACGGACGACCGGCGCGAGCCCCGGGCTGCCGCTGGGGTAGACGCGCACCACCGAGGGACGCAGCCAGTTGACCGCGCCGTCGGCGAGCCTGACCGAGAACAGGCCGAAGGTGGAGACCTTCTTCGTCTCCGGGTTGGTGTAGGGGGCGATGTAACCGGTGAGGTTGTCGGCCGTCGCGCCGAACGACCACCCGCCGGACAGGTCGACACCCGAGCCGAGCGCCTGCTCGACGGGGAGCTGCCACGAGCGCTTGCCGGACTTCAGCTCGTAGGACTCCAGAACGGGATGCCGGGCCATGCGGAGGAACACGGCGTGGGAGGCGTCGGACCACTCGACCTCCGCGATGCCGGGGAGCTGCCACAGCGGTTCGCCGGTTTCCGGGTCGAGCACGGAGAGGCGGGCCTTGGCGAGCGCGGTGTGTTCGGAGACGCACACGAACGTCCCGCACCGCTGCGGCCCGAAGGTCGAGTGCAGCGGGCGGGCCCACCTCTGCGTCCCGGTTCTCGCGTCGCGGCCGATGAGCGTGGCGTTCCAGCGGTCCTTGCGCGCGGGGTCGACCGCGACGGCGACGGCGTGTCCCGAAGCGGACTCGACGATCGCCGGGGCCGGGACGCCCATCCCCGGCAGCCGTCCCGCCATGGTCGCGGGGTGGGCCCACAGTTTCCTGCCGCTGGCCAGGTCGACGGCCACCGTCTCGAGCGTGCCGTCCGGCCTCATGGAGGTCGTCATGGCGACGCCCGCGGCGGAGGTGGTGCGGCTCACCGCGTTCACCTCGCCGTTGTGCCAGGTGGGATGGGCGGGGGTGGCCGCTTCACTGCCGGAGCAGCCAGCCAGGGCGAGGACTCCGGCGAGGGCCGCAGTTACTTTCGCGTAAGGCCGGATCACGGGCATTGCACTCCAAAGGGGGCGAGGCGTCACGACTCCGCCGCGGAGGGTAACCGTGTTCAGGCGTCGTGAGGCAGCACCCCAGGCCTCCGACGGAGCAGCGTCGCCCACCGTCCGTGGGGTCCGGTTGCTCGGCCGGCGACGCGGGTTGCGGAGACTTCGGCGCCGGGTTCCTCCGCGGCCTTAGCCGCCGCGAGGTAGATCGACTCACCGCGCTCGGAGTGCGGTTCTGGCCACAGTCCAAGTGCGGTGCACACAGAAGGTAGCACTGCATAAGCAATCTGTAGATAACCTTGGACAGATGGATGGAAACGATCCGGTCCGAACATTTCGCCCGGGTTTGCATCGAATTCGGCGCCCAGCAGGTCGGCGAAGGCGACCGTACGGCCGCCCGCCTCGACCACGGCGACCGTCTGCGCCGCGGCGAGCTGACGGCTCCAGCGCCGGGTCACCCAGCGCAGCGGCTGCGCGATCGGCCTGACGGTTCCCAGGTCGGGGCAGGTGCCGACGACCACCTCCGCTCCCGCGTCGCGCAGTCGCCGCACCGCCTTCTGCAGGTGCCGCACGGCGTGCGTCGGCATCGTCTGCGTGGTGACGTCGTTGGCGCCCACGAAGACGACCGCGATCTCGGGGGCGGCTTCGAGCGCCAGGTCGACCTGGTCGTCCAGGTCGGCCGAGACCGCGCCCGACCTGCCGACCACGGTCAGTCGAACGGGGCGTTCCGCGATGACGGCCAGTCCCGTGGCGATCAGCACGCCCGGGGTCTGCGCCGCCTCCGTCGTGCCGAGCCCGACCGAGGTCGAGTCGCCCAGCATGACCATCCGGACCGGCTCACCCGCGAAGTCACCGTAGACCCCGTTCGACGGCGGTCCCTCCATGCCGTGTGGACGGCCCACGATGCGGCGGGCCAGCAGGGCCTCACCGATCAGCAGTCCGTATGTGACCGCGCCGAGAACGGTCACCCCACCTCCGCCGACGGCCGCGGCGGCCGCGATGCGCCGAGCGGCCCGCGCCGCCCCCGGTGTCCAGATCACGTGGCGATGCCCCTTCGGTACAGCGCGACGGTAGCGTTGCCTTGAAACCTAGCCGAGTCCCACCCACCCCCATGGGGGCCGCGGCGCTCTACACAACAAGCCGACCAGGCTTTGGTATTTCGAGGTGATCGTCGCGATGCGTGTGTATGACTCGCTTGTCGAGCTGATGGGAAACACCCCGCTCGTCCGGCTGCACAAAGTGGCCGCGGGAGTGCCCGCCCAGGTGCTCGCCAAGGTGGAGTACTTCAACCCGGGCGGCTCGGTGAAGGACCGGATCGCGGTTCGCATGATCGACGCCGCGGAGCAGTCGGGGGCACTGGTCCCCGGTGGCACGATCGTGGAGCCCACGTCGGGCAACACCGGGATCGGGCTGGCCATGATTGCGCAGCAGCGCGGCTACAAGTGCCTGTTCGTCGTGCCGGACAAGGTGGCACAGGACAAGATCGCGGTGTTGCGCGCCTACGGGGCCGAGGTCGTGGTCTGCCCGACCGCGGTCTCCCCCGACAATCCGAACTCCTACTACTCCGTCTCCGACCGGCTGGCCAAGGAGACGCCGAACGCCTGGAAGCCCGACCAGTACTCCAACCCGAACAACCCCGAAAGCCATTACCACTCGACGGGCCCGGAGCTCTGGGAGCAGACCGAGGGGCGGATCACCCACTTCGTGGCCGGGATCGGCACGGGCGGCACGATCAGCGGCGCGGGCCGCTATCTCAAGGAGGTCTCCGGCGGCCGGGTCAAGGTCATCGGGGCCGACCCGGAGGGCTCGGTCTACTCGGGCGGCACCGGCAGGCCGTACCTCGTCGAGGGCGTCGGCGAGGACATCTGGCCCGCCACCTACGACACGACGATCTGCGACGAGATCATCGCGGTCTCCGACAAGGACTCCTTCGGCATGACCCGCCGCCTGGCCCGCGAGGAGGCGCTCCTGGTCGGCGGCTCCTGCGGCATGGCGACGGTCGCCGCGCTGCAGGTGGCCAGGCAGGCCGGTCCCGAGGACGTGGTCGTGGTGCTGCTGCCGGACGGCGGCAGGGGCTACCTGTCGAAGATCTTCAACGACGAGTGGATGGCCGACTACGGTTTCCTGACCACCTCCTCAGAAGAGGGCCTGGTCAGGGATGTGCTGGTCCGCAAGGGTTCCGGGCTGCCCGAGTTCGTGCACACCCACCCGCACGAGTCGGTGGACACCGCCATCTCCATCATGCGGGAGTACGGCGTCTCGCAGCTCCCGGTGATGAAGGAGGAGCCGCCGGTCATGGTCGCCGAGGTCGTCGGCTCGATCCTGGAGCGCGACCTGCTCGAGGCCCTCTACCGGGGCCGCGTACGGCCGACCGACCCCCTGGCCGAGCACATGTCCCAGCCGCTGCCCATGATCGGCGCGGGCGAGCCGGTCTCCATCGCGATCGAGGCCCTGGAGAAGGCCGACGCCGCGGTCGTCCTGGAGGACGGCAAGCCCGTCGGTCTGGTCACCCGCCAGGACCTGCTGGCCTTTTTGGTCAATAACTGATGAGGGGTTAGGCGGGGAACTCGGCGATGACCTCCCAGGCGCCTTCCGGGGTATGGCCCGCGGTAAGGCGCCCGCCGAGTGCCTCGACGCGTTCGGCCATGCCGACCAGGCCGAACCCGCCGCCCAGGCGGGAGATCCTGGCGTCGACCGCCGAACCGTAGTTGCGCACGCGCAGCCACACCCGGCGTGCCCCGGGGCGCTGGTCCCGCCTGGCGCCGGGGGCCGGGTTCTCCGACCTGGCGTGCCGATCCGAGCCGTGGCTCAGCCGTAGGTCCGCCTCGACCCATCCGGTGCCGGGGGCGTGCCTGCGCACGTTGGTGAGCGACTCCTGCAGGACCCGGTGGAGAGTGGTCATCACCTCGGGGGCCAGGGTCTCGTCGGTGATGCCCTGGCCGATGTCGAAGGCGACCTGGGGACCGCCCGCGGAGAAGCGCTCGACCATCGTGCGCATGTCCATGAGCGTGGTGCCGGGGGAGCGCGCCGCCTCGTCCTGGGCGCGCAGCACGCTGACCAGGCGGCGCATCGAGGTCAGCGCGTCGGCACCGGCCCCGGCGATCGCGTCGAGCGCGGGGACGACGGCCTCTGGCTTGTGCTCGGCGACGACCTTGGCGGCCTGTGCCTGAACGACGATCCCGGTGATGTGGTGGGCGACCAGGTCGTGCAGCTCCCTGGCGAGCTCAAGGCGTTCGGCCCGCCGTACCGAGTTGACCGCCTCCTTACGGCGTTCGAGCTGGAAGCGGAGGTAGGAGCCGACCCCGGCGGCGACGGACCAGCCGATGAAGATGAGGAACCCGACGGCCAGGGACGGGGTGTCCTCGTGCAGCCGTCCCGCGGCGCTCTCCAGCACGATCACCGACGCGACGGCGAACACCACGGCTCGGCTTATCGGCTCGATCCAGCGCAGGCCCGCGATGGTCAGGATCAGCAGCGCCCCGGTCTCCGCCAGGGACGGCATCCCCCTGGAGCCGCTGAATCCGACGATCATGGAGGTGACGAAGGAGACGACGAGGAGGGTGGTGAACCCGCTGACCCGGCGGGTACGGCGCCACAGCACGGCCAGGACGCCGACGGCGCCGCATACCGGGCTGAGCCACATGAAGCCGCCGTCATCGTTCGCGATCACGGCCATTATGTCGATCAGGAGCAGCAGAAGGAGCCAGCCGATCAGCGCCAGCTCGCTGAGCCGCTGGATCCAGTAGACGATGCGATGTGTCTCCCCCACGGCCATTGAGCCTAAGCCTCTCGGCTACATGGAGCATCAGCCGATCGGCTGAGGGAGCCGCCCCCGAACCGGTCCTTCAGGGGATGCCGGGTCAGGGGCCTGCGGCCGATGCTTGAGAGGTCGAAGGGGAGAGAGAAATGACCGTCATCGGGGTTGCACTGCTGGTCGCCGGATTCGTCGTCGCGCTGGCTCTGGCGCTGGCCGACCCGGTCCTCCTGTCACGCATCAACGGGGAGCGGGCTGAGGGCGGCAGTGGCCGTTACATCCAGGCGCCACCGGTCGAGGCCGGTGGTGAGGTCGTGTGGCTGCGGGGGCGCCACTCGCCGGGCCGCGAGCGCCAGGCCGCCTGAAGGCCGTCGCAGGGGCGCGCCGGTCGGAGCTCATGGGCCCGTGGAGGGGGCGGGCCCATGAGCTCCTACCGGCGTACGGCATGGAGACGCCGATCGGTCCGCGGCCGACGCGGCGGTGGGATTGGGGCCGGCCCTTTTGCGAGTAGCGTGGCCTTATGACTGATGGATTCGAGACGCTGGCCATTCACGCAGGTCAGGAGCCTGACCCTCACACCGGGGCCGTTGTTCCGCCGATCTACGCGGTGTCCACATACAAGCAGGACGGTGTGGGCGGCCTGCGAGCCGGATATGAGTACAGCCGGTCGGCCAACCCGACCAGAACCAGCCTGGAGGAGGCCGTCGCCGCGGTCGAGGGCGGTGTCCGGGGACTGGCCTTCGCCTCAGGTCTGGCGGCCGAGGACGCGGTGTTGCGCACGGTCTGCAAGCCGGGTGATCACGTCATCATCCCGAACGACGCCTACGGCGGCACCTACCGGTTGTTCGCCAAGGTGCACCAGCCGTGGGGCCTGCACTACGACCCGGTCCCGCTTGGGAACCTCGCCGCGGTCGCGTCCGCCATGACGCAGAAAACCAAGATCGTCTGGGTGGAGACGCCCACGAACCCGCTGCTCGGCATCGCCGACATCGTAGCCCTGGCCGAGCTGGCCCACGAGAACGGCGCGCTGCTGGTCGTGGACAACACCTTCGCCTCGCCGTACCTCCAGCAGCCGCTGACGCTGGGCGCGGACATCGTCGTGCACTCGACCACGAAGTACGTCGGCGGCCACTCCGACGTGGTCGGCGGCGCCCTCGTCACGGCCGACGCCGAGCTTGGCGGCAGGCTCGCCTTCAACCAGAACGCCATGGGCGCGGTCGCGGGGCCGTTCGACGCCTGGCTGACGCTGCGCGGGCTCAAGACGCTCGCGGTGCGCATGGAGCGTCACTGCGACAACGCAGAACGGGTGGCCGACCTGTTGCTCGCCCACCCCAGGGTGACCTCGGTGCTCTACCCCGGCCTGCCGGAGCACCCCGGGCACGAGATCGCGGCCAAGCAGATGAGGCGCTTCGGCGGCATGGTCTCCTTCCGGGTCGCCGGGGGAGAGGCCGAGGCGGTCGAGATCTGCAACCGGACCAAGCTGTTCACGCTCGGTGAGTCCCTCGGCGGGGTCGAGTCGCTGATCGAGCATCCGGGGCGGATGACTCACGCCTCCGCGGCGGGCTCGCCGCTCGAGGTCCCCGCCGACCTGGTCCGCCTCTCCGTCGGCATCGAGTCGGTCGACGACCTGCTCGCCGACCTCACCCAGGCGCTGGGCTGAGGTCCGCCCTCCCCGCCGGAGGCCCGAACCGAGCCCCGCTCGACGAGCGTCCTCGTCTCGCGTGAGTGCGCGAGACGAAACGGCGGGGGTGGCCCACGGGGCAGGGAAATGTCGCTCGTCCGATCCCGTGACGTTTCCCGGCCCCGGCGCGATTCTGCGCGGGTCTGTCCTGGTGTCAGAAATCCCCGCAGGGAAAGGTGTTTTTCACCCTTCTCATACCAGGAACGGGGAAAATGCTGCCGATATCATCAGGAATCCTTTTTAGGGAGGGGTAATCCTTGAAGATCGGCGGTAGGCGACTTTGACCTCGTCCCTCTCGGTGCCCGAGGCCGTCTCCCCCCGGCACGAGGCGCCGCGTCTCGGCTGGCTGGACGCCCTGCGGGGAGTGGCCGCGGTCGCGGTCGCGGTGCATCACGCCACGTTCGTGTACACACCTCACGCGCGCCAGGCGACGCTGACGCTGTTCAACCCCGGGCTCTGGGGCGTGATGGTGTTCTTTCTGGTCAGCGGATACATCATTCCGGCGTCGCTGGAGCGGCACGGTTCGGCCAAGCGCTTCTGGATCAGCAGGCTGTTCCGGATCTACCCGCTCTGGGCCACGGGAGCCGTCGTGCTCCTGGTGCTGGCGGTGGCCGGGGTGAGCCGGCTGAGAGGCGAACTGGACCGCTTCGACCCGGTGACCGCCGCGTTGGCCCATCTGACGATGATGCAGGACCTGCTGACGGTGCCGAACGCGGTCAACGTGCTCTGGACGCTGTCTTACGAGATGGTCTTCTATCTCGTGGTCGCCGGGCTGTTCGCGGTCCGGCTGCACGGTCGCTCGATGTCCACGGTCGCCGTCTTCGTGCTCGGCGGGCTGGTCCTGGGCTTTCTCGGGCCGATGACCTTTCTCACCGGGGCGGTCGGCGCTCCGGTCACGGTCGCCGTCACGGCGCTGGTCATGGCGGTCGCGATCGGCGCGGCGTATGTCCCGAGACCGGCGCTGCGCAGGGGCGGCATGCTCGCCGGAGCCGTGTTCGCCCTGGCCCTGGTGGTGCTGAACGGCAGGCTGTCGCCGTGGTTCGGCCTCTCGGTTCTGGCGATCATGTTCACCGGCACCGTGCTGTACCGCGCGGAGCGTGGACAGCTCCGGTGGCGGACGGCCGCGCCGGTGTGCGTGGCCGTGCTCGTGGTCACGGTCGCCCAGGGCTGGTGGCATCCGGACGAGGTCGAGGGCGGTCCCGTCTCCTGGACGGTCTCGATGGTGCTCGCGGCCTGCGCGTTCGGCGTGGGCATGGCCGTACGGCACCGCGGGACGCCCCGCTCGCTGGCCCGCCTGGGGATGATGAGCTTCTCCGTCTACCTGCTGCACCCGATGCTGCTGAAGATCTCCGACGCGACCGTCGGCCGGTGGCGGGACCATGACAACCCCGTTCCCCTGGTCGTCTTTCTCCTGATCCTGCTGCCGGTGTGCTGGGTGAGCCATCGCTGGGTTGAGGAGCCACTGCAGCGAAGAGGCCGTGATCTGGCCCGCCGGTTCACCGGCTGACCTCTGCCGGCGCCTCCGCCGTTCCCGGCAGGGCCGCCGTCCCCTGGCGGGTCCGGCATCCCGGAACCGGTGGTTCCAGGATGTCCGGAGTCCGTGGTCCCTCAGGGCGACGGGAGGTCAGGACGGGTTGCCCCAGACCATCAGTGCCAGGATGACCAGCCAGATCAGGGCGACCACGCCGGAGAACGCGGCGATCCGTCCTCGCTGCGCCTTCGTGTCGTCGCCAGGGGGGTCCGTGCTGAGCACCCTGATGGCGGTCGCCTGGTCGCGGTCCACCATGACCAGGAGCACCGCGGCGACGATGAAGAGCGTCATGGAGATCGACAGGTAGGGCTTGCCGAGGAACTCGCGGCCCAGCGCCAGGCCGAACACGAACACGCCGATGGCCGCGATGGCGTAGATGCGGGTCGTTGTGTGCAGGTAGCGCAGGACGTTGACGTCCTTGGCGCGGATGAACCTCGGCGTGGACATCGTCACCGCGGTGAGCGGCCCGAGCGCGAAGATCGCGAAACCGATGTGCAGCCAGAGCAGCAGTTCTGTCATGAGATCAGACATTAGCCCTCAGTGATCTCAGCTGGGTACGGCGCGCCTTGATCCGCTCATTCGGTGGTGAAGACGTCCTGCCGGTCGCGGCCTCTGGAGGCCGCGCACACCTCGAAACAGGTGCATGCGATGAGCAGGAGCACTCCGAGGAGCAGCGCGAACATCGGACTTCCTCACATTTGGTTCCGTGGTGGCGGCTATGGTGAAGCCACCGTTGAGAGAGACGGAACCTCAGGGGAAGAAGTTGGGGACAGAACATCACAATTTGGATAACGCGCATTTATGGTGATGTGCGATGGTAGATCTTCTTATCTCTGCTCTAAGCACCCCATTGAAGTGAGTAGGATCACTAATGGGCTCGCTCCTGTGTGATGGGGCCGTCGGCGGTGAAGTCGCGGTCGTGCCGGGCGAGCATCAAACCAGGTCGTGCACGACGGCACAAGGGAGTGCCCGCTGTGGGTGTGAAACATGTTGAGCCGTACACCGAGGAATGGCGGCGGCAGCCGGCTTTCTACGCGAGCCACGTCGTCGAGGCGCTGGGCGCCGAGGCCACCGGCTGGTGGGAGGGTCCCTGCGACCCGCGCACCGTCACGGTCCTGCTGACCGGCGGGGACGCCCTGGTGTGGGACGAGGAGAGCGGCTGGCGCCGTGGCCGTTACGTGTCCGGCGACCGTGACCGCTGTACCGTCCTCGCCGACGCCCGCTATCTGGGCGGCGGCCTGCTGCTCAACCCCGAGCGGGTCCCCGCGGCGGTCGAGGACGCCCGCGCCGGGGTCGGCAACAGCACGGCCTGGCGGCCCTGCTACCGCTCCTACCGCCACTACCGCGACGGCTTCGACCTCGCGCTCAACGGCTACCTCGCCTACGCGGACGTCTGAGGGACCGACCTCCCGGATGCCGCCGGGTCAGCGTGTTCTGCGGGTTCGCAGGAAGTCGCTGACGACGTACTCGCCCAGACGGTCGGCGCTGGAGGAGAAGACCCGGCCGCCGTTGCGCCTGGCGACCTCGTTCACGAACTCCTTCAGGCGTTCGTCCTCGGCGAGCATGAACACGTTGAGCGTCGCCCTGCGCCGGGTCATCTTGTCGACCTCGGCCAGCGTCAGTTCGAGCGTCTCGCGCGTCGGTGGCCACTCGAAGGCGGCTGAGCCGTTGCGTCGCAGGTGGGCGGTCGGCTCACCGTCGGTGACCACGAGCACGACCGGCTCGAAGTCGGGATGGCGGTCCAGGTGGCGGCCCGCGATCAGCAGGGCGTGGTGCAGGTTCGTGCCCTGGACCATGTCCCATTCGAGGCCGGCCAGCTCGTCGGGCTGTAGGACGCGGGCGTAGTTGGAGAAGCCGATGATCTGCACCGCGTCCTGGGGGAACTTCGTGGCGACCAGCGCCTGCAGGGCCAGCGCGGTCTGCTTGGCCGCCGCCCAGGTGCCGCGCAGGGCCATCGAGTAGGACAGGTCGACCAGCAGGCACACCGCCGCCGCGGTGCGCCGCTCGGTCTCCGCGACCTCGAAGTCGTCGACCGACAGGGTCACCGTTCCCGCCGCTCCGCCGCGCCGTACGCCGTTGATCACCGTACGGACCACGTCGATGGGCTGCTCGTCCCCGAACCGCCACGGGCGGGAGGAGCCGGTCAACTCCCCGGCGGAGCCCGCGTCGACCTGGTCGTGGTCCCCCCTGCGGCCCGAGTCGAGGGAGGCGAAGACGCGGCGCAGCGCGGTCTCGCCGAGGCGGCGCACCGCCTTCGGGGTGAGCTCCAGCTTGCCGCGCTGGCGGCGGAGGTAGCCCTGCTGCTCCAGCTCGCGCTCGATCTGCTTGAGCGCCTCCAGGTCGTCGACGGCCGAGCGGCCGAGGGCGCGGCGGATCGCCGCCTCGTCGACGTCGTCCAGGCGGGCACCGGGGTAGTCCTGGCGGAGCGCCGCCTCCAGCTGGGTGAGGTCCGCCAGCTCCTCGAGCGCGGTCACCGCGTCGCCCATCCCCATGGAGTCCTCGCCGGTGAGCCGTTCCGGGGTGTTCCAGGCCAGGTCGGGACGGCGGGCGTAGAGGGACTCACCGAGGCGGCGCATCTGCTCACCGAGACCGGCCTGGTCGAGCGTCTGGTTGATCAGCTGGTTGAGCTCCTCGCGCTGGCGGGGGGTCAGCGAGGCCAGCAGGCGCTGGGTGGCCGCCGCCCTGCGGGCGAGGGCGTCGACCAGCTCCTCCAGGTTCCTCGGTGACTCCGGAAACATGTCCCCATATTTCGACATAAAGGCGTCGAAATCTTCCTGGGTGTGTTCGCCACGCGCGTCCCGGTCGAGCATGTCGTTCAGCGCGGACATCATCTCCCTGACCCGCTCCATCGCGGCCGGGTCCGGGTTGGCCAGTGCCTCCCGCATCCCGCGGAACTGGCTGTCCAGCACCTCCCGGCGCAGCAGGTCGCGCAACTCCTCGAAGGTCTGTCGCGCGGCGGCGGACCGCCACCGGTAGTCGTTCAGCTCCTGGATCGCGCTCGCCGTGTCCGAGGGGAGCCCGTCGAGCTCGGCCTCGCGCAGCCTGGCGTCGTCGGACGGGTCGGGGAACAGCTCGGCCCGTTCCTGGCCGATCGCCTTGTCCAGCAGGGCCCTGGCGCGTTCGAGCGTCCCGTCGAGCCGTCCGCGCTCGCGCAGCTCGCGCCTGCGCCGCCGTACCTCGCGCAGCAGGTCGTCCAGGCCACGCCGGTCCTGCGCCCCGGGCAGGCCCTGCTTGAGCAGGTCCCGCAGGGCGTGGTCGGGGTTGGACCCGGACAGCACCGCGTCGCCCATCTGGTCGAGCGCGGAGCGCACGTCGTACGGCGGGGCGAGCGGGTCCGGCCCCTCCCGGTACTCGCCATAGCGATAGCTCATCGAACGCCCCTCCAACGCGCGGCCCCGGGTTCTGACCCGGGGAGGAAGTCGGGTTGAGACCCGCCGGGCCTCAGGTGCGGTAGACCGTCGTGCCGTCCACCTCGTCCTTGGACAGGCGGCGCAGGAGGTAGAGCCCCTCCAAGGCGAACTCCAGCGCGGCGGCGGCGTGCCCAGGGGACTCGTCGCCGATGCCGAGCCTCGACATGATCTTGGCGAGGCCGGGCACGGGGCCGATCCTGCGCAGCAGCTCCGCGGCCGGGATCAGGGTCCCCGACTCGACCTGGACGCCCTCGGAGAACTTCTCCAGCAGCGGGTTCAGATCGGTGCCGCCGAGCGTGCCGCGGAACGTCTCCGCCACGGCCCTGCGAAGCAGATGGGCCAGGACGTCGGTCTCCCTGCCCTCCTCGCTGACCTCGAACTCCACCTTGCCGCGCAGGGTGTGCACGATGTCCGGCAGGTCGGCGACCCGGGTCACCGCGTGCTCCTCACCGGTCAGCGCCGCGCGCCGTACGGCGGAGGCGGCGGCGGTCTCCGCGGCGGCGATGGAGAAGCGGGCGGAGACCCCGGAACGCGCGTCGACCGCGGTCGACTCGCGGACCAGGCGGGTGAAGCGGGCGATCACCTCGACCAGGTGCTCCGGCAGGTCGGCGCCGACGTGGTCGAGCGCGGCCTCCTGGCGGATGAGCCGCAGCTCGGTCTCGATCGACAGGGGGTAGTGGGTGCGGATCTCGGCGCCGAAGCGGTCCTTCAGCGGGGTGATGATCCGGCCCCGGTTGGTGTAGTCCTCCGGGTTGGCGCTGGCGATCAGCAGGATGTCCAGCGGCAGGCGCAGGTTGTATCCCCTGACCTGGATGTCGCGTTCCTCCAGCACGTTGAGCAGCGAGACCTGGATCCGCTCCGCCAGGTCGGGCAGCTCGTTGACCGAGAAGACGCCCCGGTTGCTCCTGGGGACCAGGCCGTAGTGGACGGTCTCCGGGTCGCCGAGCGTGCGCCCCTCGGCGATCTTGATGGGGTCGACGTCACCGATCAGGTCGCCGACGGAGGTGTCGGGGGTGGCGAGCTTCTCGCCGTACCGCTCGTCCCTGTGCCGCCACGAGACGGGCAGATCCTCGCCCGCCTCCCCGGCCAGGCGGCGGCAGCGGGTGCAGGAGGGCTCGTAGGGGTGGTCGTTGATCTCACAGCCGTCGACGACCGGCGTCCACTCGTCAAGCAGGCCGGTCACCGTGCGGATGAGCCGGGTCTTGCCCTGACCCCGCTCACCCAGCAGGACCAGGTCGTGCCCGGCGAGCAGGGCCCGTTCCAGATGGGGCAGGACGGTTTCGTCGAAGCCCACGATGCCGGGGAACCGCGGCTCTCCGGCCCGGAGGCGGGCCAGGAGGTTCTCGCGGATCTCGGCCTTTACCGTACGGTGGATATGGCCGCTCGCGCGAAGCTCGCGCAGAGTACGTGGCTCTGGGATTTGAGGCACGGGATTGAGCCTACGTCCCCGAAGCCGAAACCGGGACTCTTATCCCAGTTTCGGATCTTGGGCATCGTGTGACGTTCGGTGCGCGTGCTTGTCCTCACAGTGGGGAGAATCGCTCCAAGGCAAGGCTTCGGACAAGAAGGGGAGGTGAGACGAGTGGCACTCTTGACGAGCTGCTTCTCCGACGGTCTCGCCGTGGGATCCGACCTGGTCGCGGCGGCGGAGACCGCGGTGCGCCAGGCCCTCTCCGGCCTGACCGGGCCCCCTCACCTGGTCTGTTTCTTCATCTGCGGCGACGATCCCGACGATGTCTCTCGCGCCGGGCTGCGCGCCATGAGCATGGCTCCCGGCGCCGCGGTGATCGGCTGCAGCGCGACGGGGGTGATCGGCGACGGGCGGGGAGTGGAGGTCACCCCCGCGGTGAGCGCGTGGGCGGCCACCCTTGACGGAGCCCGGCTGACGACCTTCGCGCTGGACACCCTGAGGGCCGATGACCGTTTTGTTGTGGTCGGGCTGCCTGAACCCCAGGAGGATGACCACGCGGCCATCCTGTTCGCCGACCCGTACAGCTTCCCGACCGACGGCTTCGTCGAGCGCTCGGACGAGGTGCTGGGCAACCTCCCGCTGATCGGCGGCCTGGCGAACGCACTCCAGGGCAGGGGCGCGGTACGTCTGTTCGCCGACGGGGAGATCTACACCGAGGGCGCGGTCGGCGTGCTGCTCGGCGGTCCCATCGACGTCAGGGCCGTGGTCAGCCAGGGGTGCCGCCCGATCGGCCCGAGCATGGCCGTCACCGGCGTCGAGGAGAACCTCCTGCTCGAACTCGCGGGCCAGCCCGCGCTGGCCAGGCTCGAGGAGGTCGTCAGCGCGCTGGACGAGGACGAGAGGGAGCTGGTCGCCTCGGGGCTGCAGATAGGCGTCGCCATGAACGAGTACGCCGAGCGGCACGAGCGCGGCGACTTTCTCATCCGCGGCGTGCTCGGCATCGACCCGGAACGGGAGGCCGTGGCCATCGGCGACGTCGTCGAGGTCGGCCGTACGGTCCGCTTCCAGGTGCGCGACGCCGCCACCGCGGACGAGGACCTCTACGAGCTGCTCGACGCGCACCGTGAGGAGCACGGCAGGGCGGACGGCGCGCTGCTGTTCTCCTGCAACGGCAGGGGGTCGGCCATGTTCGGCAGCGCCGACCACGACGCGGTCGCGGTCAGGGAGACGCTCGGCCCGATCGGCGTGGCCGGGTTCTTCGCGGCGGGGGAGGTCGGCCCCGTCGGAGGGCACAACCACGTGCACGGGTTCACCGCCTCCATCCTTGTCTTCTCCTCCCGCCCGGCGACCGACAGACCATATGATCGCTAGATGCCCGGATCGGTGCTCGCCGTCGACATCGGCGGGACGAAGTTCGCCGTCGCCCTGGTCGGAGGGGAAGGCCAGGTCCTGAAGGCCCGCAGGGTCGCGACCCCCCAGAGCGGCGACGCCCCGACCCTGTGGAAGACCCTCGTCGACCTGATCGACTCCCTGCTGGACGGCCCCGCGCCCGAAGCCGCTCAGGACGCGGGCTCCGTGGGGGAGAGTTTTCTGATCGAGGGCGTCGGAGTCGGTTGCGGCGGCCCGATGAGCTGGCCGGAAGGCGTGGTCTCGCCGCTCAACATGCCCGGTTGGCGCGGTTTCCCGCTCAGGGCCATGCTCGCCGAGCGCTTCCCCGGGGTGCCGGTGCGCGTCCACAATGACGCCGTCTGCCTGGCCGTCGCCGAGCACTGGAAGGGCGCGGGCCGCGGCGGTGCCAACATGCTCGGCATGGTGGTGTCCACCGGTGTGGGCGGCGGGCTCATCCTGGGCGACCGGCTGATTCACGGCGGAAGCGGCAACGCAGGCCACATCGGGCACGTCGTGGTCGAGCCCGGGGGGCCGGTCTGCGGGTGCGGTGCCCGAGGCTGTCTGGAGGCCGTCGCGCGGGGCCCCGGCCTGGCCGCCTGGGCGGTCGGGCAGGGGTGGATTCCGGGCGCCGCCGTACCGGTCACGGCCGTCTCCTACGAGGAGGCGGCGACGGCCAGCGGGCGGCAGCTCGCCCTGGACGCGGGGGCGGGCGACGAGATCGCCCTGGCCGCGATGGAAAGGGCGGGCCGGGCCCTCGGCCTGGCCATCGCCTCCGTCGTCAATCTCTGCGACCTCGACGTCGTCACCATCGGCGGTGGCCTGTCCCAGGCCGGGCGCCTGCTGTTCGGCCCCCTGGAGGCCACCCTCCGCGACCACACCCGGATGGAGTTCGCCCGGCGCGCCCGGGTCGTCCCCGCCTCCCTCGGCCAGGACGCGGGCCTGGTGGGCGCCGCCGCCCTCATCCTCGCCGCCGACCACTACTGGCCCCACTGAACCCGGCCGACGGCGTCATCAGCCGTTCTGTGCCCTAGGGGCGTCGAGGAACTCCTCGATCATCGGGGCCAGCCAGTCGGCGCGGTACGCGATCGTGATGTGGGTCGTGCCGGGCAGCACCGCGAGCCGGGCGTTCGGCCGACCGGCGATGTCGCCCGCCACGCCGCCGCCGGACAGCCGGAACATCTCCACCGCGTGCTCGGGGCGGACGATGTCGGAGTCTCCGATCACGGTCAGCACGGGCGCCTGGATCGAGCGGAGGGTCTCGGCGGGCCAGTCGTTGTTCTCCCGGTCGAACCGCTTCACCTTGGCGACCAGCGCGGGAAAGTCCTGCGGGTTCGGCGCCGTGTCGAGGTACTCCCGGTGGAACGGGGAGCCCTCAAGGTGCGCGGGCTCCAGGTGTTCCATGCCCCCCGCCATCTCCGGGTGGAGGCCGTCCCTGGTGAGGCTGAGCGAGATGAGCACGAGCTTGCGCACCAGTCCGGGGTGGCGTAGTCCCAGCTCGAGTGCGACGCCCGCGCCGAGACTGTAGCCGAGGACGTCGGCGCCGGTGAGGCCGAGGTGGCGCAGCAGGGCCGCCACGTCGTCGGCCAGGTGCGGGATGGTCAGCGGGCGGTCGATGTCGGCCGTGCGCCCGTGCCCTTGCAGCTCGACGGCGATCACCTGCCGGTTCTTCGCGAGGATCGGGAGCAGTGTGCCGAACGAGGTGCCGATGCCGGAGAAGGCGCCGTGGATCAGGACCAGCGGTGCGCCGGTGCCGTGAACCTCGTAGTACATCTCAAGGCCGTTGACCGGTGCGTAGCCGTTCGTCGTCATCTTCGTGCTCCCTGTCGCCGTTCGCTCTGTGACGCCTCCATCCTCTAGCCGACGATTTAACCTGTCAAGACAAATTTTTTTTTCGGTGCCATGCCCGACATCCGTCGTCGTGGACGCCAAACCGGGGGCGCCAACCTTTGCGTCCGCGGCCAAAAGGTTCGCCACGTCGCGTCGTGATTGGGACACAGAGCGTCCGTGCTGGGCCGGGCCACAAAGCCGGATGGGTGAAGTTCGGCGTTCGCGCCAACGCGACGGACGCGTCCCGGCGGGATGCTGTAGACATGGTTAAACTTCTCACCTCGGCTCAGACCGAGATACGTCTTGTTTCTCTGCACGGCACCCCCGACCTCCAACGCGCCGCCCTGCTGCTGCGTCAGATCTGGGGGACCAGGCCCGGCGACGATCCGCCCCTGCCCCTGGACGTGATGTGCGCGCTCGCCCACACCGGCGGCTACGTCGGCGGTGCCTTCCTGGACGGCGAGCTGGTCGCGGTCGCCGCCGGATTCCTCGCCTCGGGGGAAACCCTGCACTCCCACATCGCCGGGGTCGCCTCCCACGCGCAGGGACGGGGCATCGGCCTGGCGCTCAAGGAGCACCAGCGCGCCTGGGCGGCGGAACGCGGCCTGAACGCGATCTCCTGGACCTTCGACCCGCTCGTCCGCCGCAACGCCTACTTCAACCTGGACAGGCTCGGCGCGACAGCCGTCGAGTACCTTCCCAACTTCTACGGTCCGATGAGCGACGGCATCAACGACGGTGACGTCTCCGACCGGCTGTTCGTCACCTGGCCCGTCACCCCGGCCCGTGTCCCGGCCGTGGAGCCGGAGACGCTCGCGGCGGCCGTACCGATCCTGGAGGAGACGGGGGTCCCGCGGCACGGCGGGGGCGCGCCGTCACTGCGCTGCGCGACTCCGCCCGACATCGAGCGGCTGCGCGAGGACGACCCCGAGGCCGCCAGGCGCTGGCGAGCCGCGCTGGGCGACGCGCTGGGTGGCGCGCTCGCCGACGGCTACCGGATCACCGGCTTCACCAGGTCCGGGTGGTACCTGCTGGCGCGGGGAGGTGTGGCATGAGGCTCGAAGGCGTAGAGCTGCGCAGAGTCGCGCTCCCGCTCGTCAGCCCCTTCCGCACGTCGCTGGGCACCCAGACCGTGCGCGACGCGCTGCTCGTGCGCGTGGTGACCGACGAGGGCGAGGGATGGGCGGAGTGCGTCGCCGAGGACGAGCCGACCTACTGCCCGGAGTACCTGGAGGGCGCCGCCGACGTGATACGTCGCTTCCTGCTGCCCGCGCTCTTCCCGATCGAACTGGACCCGGCGGCCGTCGCCCCCGCCTTCCAGCACCTGCGGGCCCACCAGATGGCCAAGTCCGCCGTCGAGACGGCCGTGCTGGACGCCTGGCTGCGGGCCCGTGACATGTCCCTGGCCGCCTACCTGGGCGCGGTACGGCGCAGCCTCCCCGTCGGCGTCTCGATCGGCATCAAGGACACCGTCGACGAACTGCTCGACACCGTCGACAGGAGCCTGGCGGACGGGTACGCCAGGGTGAAGCTGAAGATCGAGCCCGGCTGGGACCTGGAACCCGTCGGGAGGGTCCGCGAGACGTTCGGCGCGGACGTGATGCTCACCGTCGATGCCAACACCGCCTACGGGCTGAGCGACATCGTCCACCTGACCAGGCTCGACGCCTACGGCCTCGCGATGATCGAGCAGCCCTTCGCCCCCGGCGACCTGTACGCGCACGCCCGCCTCGCGGCCAGGATGAGCACCCCGATCTGCCTGGACGAGAGCATCACCTCGGCCCGCGACGCGGTCGCCGCGATCCGGCAGGACGCCTGCTCGATCATCAACATCAAGCCGGGCAGGGTCGGCGGCTATTTGGAGGCACGCCGCATCCATGACGTCGCCCACGCCAACGGCCTGCCCGTGTGGTGCGGCGGCATGCTGGAGACCGGGCTCGGCAGGGCCGCCAACCTGGCCCTCGCCGCGCTGCCGGGGTTCACGCTGCCCGGCGACATCTCGGCCACCGCGCGCTACTACGAACGGGACGTCACCGCGCCGTTCACGCTGTCCGGGGGAGAGATGGCCGTACCGACGGGGGCGGGCATCGGCATCGAGCCCGACCGCTCCTCCCTGGAGGCGCTCACCACCGCGACCGAGTGGATCCCGGCCCCCTGAGCACCCCTCGGGGGGAGCCCGGGAAGCCGGGGAACCGGCCGCGACCCGGCTCTACCAGACGTCGCCGTCGCGCCAGTCGCAGACCAGTTCCCCCGACAGTTCGAGCGGGACCGTCACCGGGAGGACGTGGACGCCGTCGTCGTCCTCCTCGGTGCGCACGAGGCCGGTCGGGGTGAGCGCGAAGGTCGGCCCCTGCCATCGCTGCCAGCCGCGCACCTCGTAGAAATCCACGGCCTCGTCGGCGGCGCTCAGCGCGCCCAGGTCGTAGGCGTCGCGGATCACCCGTTCCAGCGCGTCCATCAGGGCCGCGCCGTACCCCCGCCGCCGCAGGTCCTCACGCACCCCGACGGCCTCGACGTAGCCGACGCGCAGGGCCCTGCCGCCGTGCAGCAGCCGCCGCTGGACCACCGACGCGTGCCCGGCCAGCTCTGCGCCGTCCCAGGCCAGGGCATGCATCCCGCCCAGGGCGTGCTCCCAGTCGTCGTCGCTCAGGTCCCCCTCGAAGGCCTCGTCCAGGAGGGCGCGGACGGCCGTGCGGGTTTTCGTGTCGAGTTCGGAGGTGTGGACGGTTTGTACCTTGATCATGTCACCATCCTGGCGCCGCGAGCCCGGACGCGCGTCGCGGGCGGGGGCACACCTGGTCAGCGGCGGCGGATCTTGATGTCACGCATGTCGGTCGCGGACACCGAGAGTTCGCCGTGGCCGTACGCGCCCAGTCTCGACTTCGCCTTCGCGAGCGCCCGCTCGACCGCCTCCCTCTCGCCCTCCTCGTCCTCGACCGTGACGACGTAGCGGAAGGTGAACGGCCCCAGGTCGGGGAGGTAGGCGAAGCCGCCCTCCTTGCTGAAACCGTTGCCGCTGAGCACGTCGTGCTCGGCCAGCCTCGCCGTCAGCTCGGCCTTCTGCCCGTCGCTGAGCCCGGCGAACCTGCCTCTGACCATCACTCGGTAGTCGTGCATGAGCCGTTCCTTTGGTTGTCGAGTGCCGCCCAGGAGTCGAGGAGGAGATCGACGGCGTCGACCACGGCGCGGTCGCCGACGCCGTCGGGGGTGAGCAGCCCCTGGATGAGCAGGCCGTCCTCCAGGGCGTGGACGATCAGGGAGAGGAACTCCGGGTCCGCGGGCGGCTGTGCGTCCCGGTCGGCCAGTCCCCGCAGGACGCCTCCGGCGATCGCGGTCCTGGCGAACAGCTCTCGCTCGGCCAGCAACGGCCGGATCTCCGGGGCGCGCAGGGCGTAGAGGACCAGTTCGAGGCGCAGTGCCAACCAGCCCTCCAGGTGCTCGGCGCGGGCCCGGTGCCAGGCGCGCAGCAGGTCCGCCATGTGGGTGGGCGAGGTGGCCTGTCCGCCCAGCTCGACGATCTCCTCCCGCTCTCGCTCGGTGCGCTTGGCGAGCAGCTCGACGATCAGCTCGTGCTTGTCGTCGAAGTTGCCGTAGAAGGCTCCCCTGGAGTATCCGGCCCGCTCGGCGATCCGCTCGACGGAGGTGCCGTTGACGCCGTGCTCGGTGAACAGCTCGGACGCCGCCGCGAGCAGCCGCTCCCTGGTCTGCCTCCGGCTGTGCTCCCTGGACAACCGCATTCATACACCTCCGTATCTGAATACAGGAGTGTATATGAAATGCGGGAGGGCCGGCCGGGCCAACAGGGCGTTCGGGGCGTTCTGGCGGGAGGGTGTGGTGGTGGCCGGGTGGTCCTGGAGTCCGGTGTGGCCGAACTGTCAGAACTCCTCCTCCCGCGTCTGGGAGCCGCTGTAGACGACGGCGGCGCGTCTGATGTGGTGGCGGGCGACCTCGGCGGCCAGGGCGGGGTCGCCGTCGGTGACGGCGGCGACGATGTCCCGGTGGTGGCGGTGCACCTCGTGACTCCACTCGGCGTCCGCGGTGAGGTTGCTCAGGCTGGAGATCGCGATGCGGTCCCACAGCCGGGTGAGCGCCTCCGTGGCGAACGGGTTCGCCGCCAGAGTGCAGATCCACTGGTGGAAGCGGAGGTTGGCGACCGTGGCGCGGCGCTGGTCACCCTGCCGCGAGTGCTCCTCGACCTTCTTGGCCCTGGCGTCCAGCTCGGCCAGCTGAGCCCTGGACAGCTCCCCGTCCCGGGAGCGGACGGCGGCGAGCTCGGCGGTGAGCGACTCGAGCGCCGCGCGGTACTCGTAGGCGTGCCGGACCTCGGCGACGCTCAGCCCGCAGACGACGACCCCCGAGCCCCTGCCGCCCGCGGTGACCAGGCCGTCGCGCTGCAGTCGTTTGAGCGCCTCGCGGACTGGAGTGCGGCTCATGTTCAGCTCGTCACTGAGCTGTCGCTCCGACATCTGGGTGCCCGGCGGATGGTCGCCGGACAGCAACAGCTCGCGGATGCGCAGGTAGGCCTCTTCCGCGTGGTTCAGCACACCCGGCGCCTCGGTCCATTCCATAGAGGTGGTATACCAGGTATCCCTGGTGCACCGCCAGCCGCCATGTGGAAGGACCCCCGCCGTGACCATTGCCAACGCCCTCCTGGTGACCGTGGCGGGACTGCTCGCCGGGGCCGTGAACACGGTCGCGGGCGGCGGGACCCTCATCACCTATCCGGTGCTGCTGCTCTGCGGCCTGCCGCCCGTCTCGGCGAACATCACCTCGGCGATCGGCCTCGCGCCCGGTTACGCGGGCGGCGCCTACGCCTACCGGCGTGAGCTGCGCGGCCAGCGTCACCGCCATCTCGCGCTCGGCCCGACCGCGATCGTCGGCGGGATCGCCGGGGCGGCCCTCCTGCTGGTCACACCCCCGGGATCGTTCCAGGTCGCGGTGCCCTTCCTGGTGCTCGCCTCGTGTCTGCTGCTGCTGGCCCAGCCCGCGCTCGCCGCGGCCGTCGCGCGTCGCGCGGGCGAGGAGCGCGACCGGGTGACCCCGCTGGCGCACGCCGGGATCTTCCTCGCCTCCGTCTACGGGGCCTACTTCAGCGCCGGGCTCGGCGTGCTCATGCTCGCGGTGCTCGGCATCGTGTTCGGCGACGGCCTGCAGCGGCTCAACGGCCTGAAGAGCTCCCTGTCGCTGGTCATCGTGCTGACCGCCGTCGGGATTTACGCCGTGTCGGGGCAGGCCGCCGTCGGTTACACCGCGCTCCTGCTCGTCGCCTCCTGCCTCGGCGGTACGGCGGGCGGCGCGTTCGCCCGCAGGCTCGATGCGGGGGTGCTGCGCCGTACGGTCGCCGTGCTCGGCATCGCACTGGCGGTCGTGCTCTTCCTGAAGAGATGACCCTCCGGACCGCGCGGGACCACGGCAGATCAGGGCAGATCAGGGCGGATCAGGGCGGACCGGGGCGGGATCGCAAAGACACGCCCGTCGGCCGTCCCGGCGGGAGGCAAGATCTCACCGGTCCCGGTGACGCTCCGACGACCGATGGGGAGCAAAGCCCTATGGCACATGAAACACGAGTGACCGGCTGGGTTGGCTGGATCTGGTTCGCGGGCATCATAATGATCATGGACGGCCTGTTCAACGCGATCTCAGGCCTCTACGCGATCTTCCATAACGACCTCTACGTGCAGGTCCGCAACAAGCTTCTGGTGTTCAACATCACCGGGTGGGGCTGGATCCACCTGATACTCGGCATTCTGCTCGTGGTCGTGGGCATCACCCTGCTACTTGGTCAGACCTGGGCACGGATCGCGGCCATCATCCTGGTGGTGATCAACGCCGTGACCCAGATGGCGTGGATCGCGGCCAACCCCTGGTGGTCCCTGATCGTCATCGCCGTCGACGTGGTCGTCCTGTACGCGCTGATCGTGCACGGCCGTGAGGCCGAGGCGGCGCGGTTCTGACTCCTGGACCACTTTCCGGGCGGGGACGGGTTCGGGGGCGCTCTGAGGCCGGTCGGTGAGCCCGGCGCGGAACACCGGGCGGAGAGTGCCACGCCACGGTGACGCGGCGGCCGTTCAGGCGTCGCGCCGGGAGGCGAGGGGACAGTTTTCCTTCTCGTCCAGGAAAGAGGAGGCGAAGGGGCGGGGGAGCGGCTCCGGTGAGGGGCGGGTGCCGTCCAGAAGGAGCGCCAGGTAGCGCCGGTGGTCGGTGCCGTCACGATCCGGCCGGTTGACGGTCGCCAGCGCCATCACCACGATCGCCGCCAGGTCGCGGACCAGCAGGTCGGCCCGGACCAGCCCGTGCCGCTGCGCGTCGGCCAGCACGTCGCCGAGCGGTTCGGCGAACCGCTCGGCGATGGCTATCGTGAACGCGCCCGCCTCCTGCGCGGCGGCGAGCAGGGCCTGGTGGGCGGCCAGCGTGTCGACGATGGCGGCCAGTGCCTCGGTGAGCCCCTCGCGAGGATCGGCGGCTTCACGGGCCGCCAGTGCGAGGGGCTCGACCTCCTCGGTGAAGTACGTCTCGAAGCAGGCCCTGATCACGCTGTCGCGGTCGCCGAACCGCCGGTAGACGGTGGCGATCCCGACGCCTGCCCGGCGAGCGATCTCCTCCAGGGGGACGGTGACGCCGGTTTCCCGCAGGGCCGCGATCGCCGCCCTGACGATCCTGTCGGAGTTGCGCAGGGCATCGGCTCGATGTCGTTGCTCTGGCACACACAGAACGCTAGCAGCCCGCATGCGGACGGTTACCAGGCGACCTGCAGGGACGAGACGCCGTACACGACGTGGAAGGAGCGGAAGTGCGCCTCGGGCTCGGTCGCGCGCAGCTCGGGGAAGCGCCGCAGCAGCGCGGGGAAGGCGATGCGCATCTCCATCCGCGCCAGCGGCGCGCCCAGGCAGTGGTGCACGCCGTGCCCGAAGGCCAGGTGGCCGTGCGCGCCCCGGGCGATGTCCAGCGTCTCCGGGTCGGGCAGGAGCGCGGCGTCGCGGTTGGCGACGGGCAGGGAGCACATCACCAGCTCGCCGGGCCCGATGACCTGGCCGGCGATCTCGACCTCCGTCGTGGTCAGCCTGAAGGTGCCGGAGTGGACGATGCTGAGCCAGCGCAGCAGCTCCTCGACCGCCGCGTCGATGTGCTGCTCCGGCTCCTTCCTGAGCAGCTCGAGCTGGTCGGGATGGCGCAGCAGGGCCAGTGTGCCGAGCCCGAGCATGTTGGAGGTGGTCTCGTGCCCGGCGACCAGCAGCAGGCCGCCGATGCCGATGAGCTCGTCCGTCGTCAGGTCGTCGCCGTGCTCGCGCACCAGCATGCCGAGCAGTTCCTCACCCGGGTCGGCCTGGACGCGGGCGACCAGCTCGGCCATGTAGGCGCGTGACTCCTCCTGCGCCGCCGTACGCTCCTCGGGGGGTGCCGAAACGTCGAGGAGCTTGCCGGTCCTGCGCTGGAAGTCCTCCCGGTCGGCGTACGGCACGCCCAGCAGCTCGCAGATCACCAGCGAGGGGATCGGCAGCGCGAACGAGGACACCAGGTCGGCAGGAGACCCGGCCCGTTCCATCGCGTCCAGGTGCTCCTCGACGATGCGGGTGATCCGCGGCTCAAGCCTGCGCATCCGGCGGAGTGTGAACTCCGGTGTCAGCATCCGGCGCAGCCGAGTGTGGTCGGGAGGATCGGAGGCGAGCAGGTTGCCCGCGCGCAGCCTGGCGAGCTCCTCCTCGGTCTTCCCCGCGGTGCTGGGCAGCGGGAAACGGCTCTGCCAGTCGTTGCTGAACCGCTCGGCGTCCCCCAACACCGCGCGCACGTCCTCGTATCGGGTCACCAGCCAGGCGTCGAAGCCCAGCGTTGTCTTGAAGTTTCTTACGCCTTCCTCGTCCCGCAGCGTCCCCAGCTCGGGAGCGGGATCGAACCCCGCTCGCCGCATGTGCAACGGCAGCGTCATGGACTCGTTCATGCAACCCCCTGAATGACTCGCCTTTCTGACCGTTCTGACCGCTCTGCAAAAACGATAGCAACCTATCGCTTAGCCGCAAAGGATCCGGCGAGTGATCATTGGGCGCCCGCCGGGCCCGCCTTCCCCGCGGGCTTGCGGGGGCAGAGGTTGCCGGTGGCCGTGTTTCCCTTCGCGTAAGCCCTCTTGTAGAGGCAGGTCGGGGGCCCCGCGGGGTCGAGGATGTTCTTCATGTGCAGGATGGCCAGTTCGGCGCCGTCCTGAACTCGCGAGGTGTCGAACCTGAACGTCTCGGTCACCCCGGGGTACGGCGTGTCGCGCAACTGCTGCGCCACCGCCGCCCGGTTGGGCTCGTAGCCGACGCCGAGCGCTTCATAGCGGGTGGGATACGGCGCGTCCGCCGCCTTGAGCAGCATGCCCGCCGCGTCGTAGGCGAGCCCGATCCGCTCGCCCGCCCAGCGCGGAATCCTGATCCCGGACGATGGGGGCGTGGTCCGCCCGCGCTCCGCGTACAGGGCGCTCAGCCGCACGCAGAAGGTCGCAAGGGCGTTGCTCTCCTCTCCCGTTGGCGGCGTCGTGCCCGGGTAGAGGCAGTGCCGCCCCTCCAGCACGACCTTGCTGCCCTTGGAGACAAAGCCGACGTCCACGTTGGCGGGGATGTCGTCGGGGTTGTTCCCTGCGTCGGCGAGGAACCGGGTGATCGCGTCGTCGGCGATGATCGGTATGGTCTGTCCCGTCGTGTTGCACTGGCTGAAGATCTCGGTGAGGAAGTCGGCGAACTGCTCGTGACGTCCCGCGTAGAAGATCATGTCTTGCAGCTGGTCGGAGCACGCTCTGGGGAGTTCCTTACCGGAGTCCGTTTTCTTGCCGGTCCAGGGAAGGTCCTCGTATGTGATGCCGGCCGCTTTGAGTTCGTCTGTCAGGCTCTTGACGAGTGACGCGACGTAGAGGTCGTCCAGTGCGCCGGACGCGTTCCTGCTGACCGGAGGGTGGACGATGTGGACACGGCGGATGGGGCGTCTGCTGGAGGCCGTGCTCTTCGCGTAGTCGACGACGAGCCTCGCCTGGATCGGATTCGAGGGCACCATCTGGAAGTAAAGCGGCGAGTCGTGGGTGAGGTCCGTGCCGGAGAGTGTGGTCGTGAGCACCGGCACCCCGAGGATCCCCAGCGCCGCGATGGCCCTCTCGGTCTGGTAGATGCTCCGGTCGAGGCCGATGACGCCGATGACGTACGGGTCGTCACGGATCAGCCCGCTGAGCTGGTCGTCGACCACGAGGTCCGCGTACCGCATGCCGGGGCCGCCGTTGGCGACGACGATCCGCAGATAGGGACGGTCGGCGGCGGTCAACCGGCACCCGTCGTCGGCGAAGGCCTCGCCGTTCTGCTCGATCTGCTTCAGGAGCAGTCCCTCCAGCTCCTCGGCCTGGGCGTAGCTCCACGCCTGGCCGTTCTTCTCGTCACTGGCGAAGCCCGCGAGATAGACGATGGTGAGCCGTTTCCGCGTGGGGTCGTCCGCGAGGGCCTTCTCGACGCAGGCGTTCTGCCGGAAGATCGCCTGTTCGGCCCAGAGCAGCCGGGCGGCCGAGCTGTGGTCACTCGCGGCACTGGAGAAGAGCCGGTCGGCGGCGTCGCTGTAGCCGACACAGATGCCGTCGATGAGCGTGACGGAGACGCCGTCGTGGTTGAGCAGCGGCACGCACCCGGTCCTGAGGTACGGCGTGCCCGCCCACAGCAGGCCGCCGCCGGCCAGGAGCACGGTCGCCGTCGTCAGGGAGAGGAGCACGTGGGGACGGGCGAGGAAGGACGGCCTTGGCGGGGTGAAGGACGCCTGCCTTCCGGCGGCCCCGTCCCGTACGACGTCGGACGCGACGGTGAACGCCAGCCGCCAGGCGTCCGGCCTCATGAGATGACGGCGGGAGTCGAGGCCGTCCAGCCACTCGCGGGCGGCGTCCGCCGCCTTCACCGTCGAACGCTCCGCCGTCTTCCGCTTCTCGGCCCCGGAGGCCTTCGCCGCCCCCGCGACGGGCTGGTACGGCCCGCCTGCCCACGTGCCCGCCGGGTCGTCGGACTCGGCTACCACCAGGAGAGGGTCGTCCTCCCCGGTCTCGTTGCGCACGTCGTTGATCAGGGACAGCAGCTCCTCCCCCTGGTCGCCCCGCGCCGTCCCGTCGATCAGGGCGACCGGGTTGGCGGTGCGCCGCCACGTGGACGGGCGCCACGGTGAGCGCCGGTAGGCGGTCCTGAGATCTTCGAGGAAGGCGTGCACCAGCAGTAACCGGATCTGCCGTGGTCTCTCGCCGGAGGGGCTCCTGACCGTCAGCTTCAGGGCGAATCCCAGGAAGTCGCCCGCCGGTCGCGGTGACATGTATCTCTGCCGTACGAACCACCGCGTCTGCCGTCCCCAGCCGGGCACCGCTCCACTCAGCCACAGCCAGGTGCGGGCGACGGGCCAGAAACGGGCGAGGAACGACAGGGCGACGCGGGCCGGGATGCTCGGGGCGCTCTCGGCCGCCGACTTCGCCAGCGAGACGGTCGTCCCCGACCCCGCCCTGTTGACCATCAGCCCGAGCAGTTCGGCCCGCCGGTCCGCGCTGTCGTCCGAAAGGGCCTGCCGCGTCAGCCAGTCGGCCAGCCGGTAGTGCGGGAAACGCAGACGGTCCCCGCCGAACTCGTCCGCGAGCTGCTCGCACAGCTCGTGCAGCAGCGGCAGCACGGGTCCGGAGCCGGTCGTTTCCGGAGAGCCGGAGCCGGTCGTGCCCAGGGAGTCCGGGCCGGTCGCGCCGGGGGAAGGGGCGGCGATCACGACGCGGGCGCAGGGCACCGCGACCGGCTTCGCTCTGTGCAGTTCCTTCTGGAACACCGACGTCAGCCGTCTCGCGTCGTCGTGTTCACCGGGCTCGTGGGGCGCGGGGGCTTCGTGAGGTTCGCGGCGTTCGTTGAGCAGACAGACGATGGGCAGCGGCAGCCGGCCTCGTTCGCTGTCACGCATGATCAGCGTGCGAAGTGTGGAGACCAGCTCGGCCACATCGACGTATGAGGGAAGCGCCATGAACTCACCCCGTTGGGACGACTCAGAAAACAGGCATGCTCGCGCCGTACTCCTGTCCCCGAAAATCGGAGGGGCGTATATCGAGCGTTCACCCTAACTCTGATGCATCCACGGCACCGGCGAGTGATTAATTGCCAATCACCCCTTCTGCCGCTGCCGATCCACCTCGCGACAGAGGGGTGAAGTTCCACTCATCCACAAATAGGAAATCAGGGTATTCGCTGGATGATCTGTGCGTGGTGTCTCAATCGGGGGCCGAAGAGCGGGCCGCGTCGACCACGAGCCGGACGCTGGTCGCGCCGAGGGAGGCGGTGATATGCCAGCACCCCAGGTGGGGAAGCGCGAGCGCGACGGGCTGGAGTCCGGGGGCCGGATAGAGGCCGGGAATCTCCCCCTTCACGGTTTCCCCTGTTTTCGGGGATATGGCGTTGATTGTCAGCATCCCGTCCTGATCGCGCCACCACACCATTTTGAGGGTCACTTTCCCGTTGGGGCGCGCGTAGCCGAGAGTCGCCGTATCCGGCAGGGTCCAGAGACCGCCGCCGCCGTACCACTCGTCGGGGTTGAGCTGCTCCGCCTTGAGCTGTGCTTCCACCTCCGGCGGCAGCTTGGCCCGTTCGCGGACCAGGGTCACCCGGCACCCCTCGGTCTTCTTGTCGGGCTTGCCGGTTGGCGCGTCCGGTCCGACCGTCACCGCCGCCTGGGGTGTCAACGACGAGGACGGCGAGGATGACGAGGACGCCGATGGAGACGGCGAAGAAGACGGCACAGAAGGAGGAGGCGCGGCACTGACGGCACCGCCACCGCCGCACGCAGAAACCGCCGCCAGCAGAATGAGAGCGCCCACCCCTGCCAAGGGTCTCGGGCTCCGGGAGATCAAGACAGCTGGTCGAACTGGCCGGTCTTGATGCCGTCGGTGAAGGTGCCCCATGCGCCGGGGGTGAAGAGGAGGGCGGGGCCGTGATGGTCCTTGCTGTCGCGGATCGCGACCGTGCCGGGGAGATTCGTGGCGACCTCGACGCACTGCCCGCCGTTTCCGCCGGAGAGCGAAGATTTTCGCCATACGGCAATGCTCACGTTCACTCCTGTTTCCCTTCCTCTGGCTAATGGGCTGTCATCGACCCGTGTTTTGCGGGTTGGTGGCCCGGATAACGTGAAGGTTGCTCAAGTCAGCCGGTCGAACGCGCCGGTTTTGATGCCGTCGACGAAAGCATGCCATTCGGAGGGGGCAAAGAGGAGGGTGGGACCGTGGGGGTCCTTGCTGTCACGGACCGCGACTGTTTCGGGGAGATTTGTGGCGACCTCGACGCACTGTCCCCTATTTCCGCTGGAAAGTGAAGATTTCTGCCATGCGGCGGTGCTCAGGTTCATTCCGTTCTCTTCCTCTGGCTGACGGGTGACACCGGTCCCCGCTCTGCTGGTTGGGGGCCGACGCCCTCGAGATGCTTAGCCCAGGTGGTCGAACTGTCCGGTTTTGATGCCGTCGACGAAGGCGTTCCATTCGGTGGGGGCGAAGAGCAGCTTGGGGCCATTGGGGTTCTTGCTGTCACGGACCGCGACCATGCTTGACAGATTGCTGGCCACCTCAATGCACTGTCCGCCGTTCGGGCCGGAAAGCGAGGACTTTCGCCATGCGGCGGTGCTCAGGTCCATTCCTGTTTCACTTCCTCGATCATTCGGAGTGATATGTGCTCAGGATAGGCCCAGAGTCGTATGGCTTCATACTGGTTCCAGATGGACGTAACGATGTCGTGCTCGGACGAGACTTGTCCCCTGGCTGAAGAGTCTGCGTGAATGATGTCCGGCTGTCCGTTGGGAAGTTCGGCGATCATGAAAGCCCCCAACGTTCCGACCAGGCAATGGGAGTCGACAACTTGAATGGAGACGGCGGGACACTGGGCGCTCTCAAGCAGGTAGTCGAGCTGCTCGCGCATCACTTTGGAGTCGCCGACAAGGCGGTGTAGCACACCTGCGTCGATAAGGACCATGAGCGAAGGAGGGTCCTCCTTGTCCAGGATCTGCCGACGCCGCATGCGAGCTTGGACGCGTTCCTCCACCTTCGTGGGGGTGACTTTGGGCTCTCGGCTGAGGACCTCGCGAGCGTAGGACTCGGTCTGGAGGAGTCCTGGAATGAGGATCGGATCCCAAGACCGGAGGATGAGAGCGTTGGGCTCGATCTCCTCAACCCAGCTCATGAACCACTTCGGTCCGCCGGGGCGGGCCAGGATGCGGCGGTGCAGGCCCATGAAGTGCTGCTCGTCGGTCAGGCCGAAGATCTTGTCGAGCTTCTCCGCGTCCGACCTCGACGGGGTGCGCGTGGCCATCTCCAGGCGGCTGATCTGAGTTTGAGTGCACCCGAGCCGGGCGCCCACGGCCGACTGGGACAGCTGCGCGGCCTCGCGCAGGCGGCGCATCTCCGTGCCGAAGCGCACGCGGGGAGACCCGGGGTCGGGAGTGGAGTCATTGCCCATCTCAACCTCCATGAATTAGGGAAAACCGGGCATTCAATAAGGCGTTCACGCCGGATCCAAACCAGAATTCGTCCCGGAAAACCAATGGGTTGTCATTGTCCGGACTGCTCTGACGTGGGAATCCGCTTACGGGTGCTCCAAGCTTAAAGGCAATCTGAGAAAACATCCATAACTCTCAGTGAGGATGATGGCACCAAGGGTTTATCTCCCTTGGGTCGCGAGGTTGATGGCGCATGACCGGCATGGCAATTTTTCATGCACCGGCCGTGCTCATTCAAGGCGCCCGGAGGGCTGGATTATGGCAATGCTCGACGAGCAGGAGCGGTTCATTCATCTGGTACGGCCGGCCTGGGATCTGCACGCAACGGGGCTGAGCGCGGCGGTCGACCTGCCGAAGGGCGGAAAACCCGTCGTGCTGGTTCTGCGGGCGAAAGGGGCGTTCCGGATCGAAGCGGCGAAGTACGCCACCGGCTGGTTCTTCACCTGGGGCCGGAGACAGGACCAGCGGGTGCGGGCGCTCGACATCAACGCGTTCCGGCGCATCTGGGAGGCGGTGCAGTGAGAACGAAGGAACCACCGGACCAGGCCGACCACATGGATTTGGCGGCCCATCCGATCGCGTCGTCATTCGCCCGCAGGCTCGTGGAACGCACACTGGCGAAATGGGGGCTCGAATCGGGCGGAAAGGTCGTGTGGGCGAGGCTGGACCCGCCTTTCTGACCCTCCGGTCTCGTCGGCGCCGGTGACCTCGCGTGGGTGGAGCCACGCACGCGGACGCCGCACAGCAGACGCCGTAAACAGAAACGGCCACCGCCGTGACCGTTCGGGTGACGAAACCGAACGATCACACGATGGCCGTTTCGGCCTAGGCGGAACATCTCACGAGGAGAAGAAAGGCCGGTATATGGCGCCGCCGCCGGGGAGGATCACCGTCTGTCAGGCCGGATCGGTCCACGGGCAGGCGGCGAGGCGGTCAGGGAGATCCTGGATGATCAGGCGGCCGGGCAGGAGGTTCCCTTGGCGGGCACCTTGCCGTTCAGCAGGTAGCCCTCGACGACGCCCGCGATGCAGGGGCCGCCCGCCGGGTAGGCGCCGTGCAGGTTGCCTCCGTAGGTGACCAGCACGCCGTTGGTGAGCTGCCTGGCCAGCTTCGCGGCCTCCTGGGTCGGCGCGGCCGTGTCCTTCTCCGAGCTGATCACCACGATCGGGGCCGGGCCGGTGTGCTTGACCGTGCGACCTTCGGGGTCGACGGGAACCGGCCACTGTGCGCAGACAGGGATCAGGAAGGCGGTCGTCGGGCTGAGCTGGCCGAAGATCGGGGAGATGCGGGTCAGCTCGGCCTCGATCCGGGGCAGGTCCCGCACGGCGGGCCGCTCGCGGTCGCGGCAGTAGACCCCACTGTTGTACGGGACCGAGCCGAAGATCCCGAAGGGGTCGTAGGTGTTGTCCTGGCGTCCGAGCATTCCGTCGGCCAGGTCCAGCAGGGGTTTGCCCTCACCCTTGATCGCCTGGGCGAGTCTGGTCTCCAGCTCCTTCCAGTACTCCACGCCGTTGCCCGCGCCCACCAGGGTGGTGATCGCTGAGCTGGCGCCGAGCCGGCGGTCGCCGACCTTGAGCGGCTTGCGCTTGAGCTGCTCGATCAGCCCCTCGACGGCGCTGTTGGCCTCCTTGGTGTCCTTGCCCAGGTCGCAGCCCTTCTCGACGCACCAGGCCAGGAAGTCCTCGTAGGAGAGCTGGGAGGTGCGGACGAGCTGCTTCTCCACCTCGACCACCGACTGCCGGGGGTTGAGCCCGGCGTCCAGCACGATCCGGCCTGCCCGCTGGGGATGCAACGTGGCGTAGACGCCGCCGAGGACGCTGCCGAGGGACAACCCGTAGTAGTTGAGCTTGTTCTCGCCCAGCGCCGCGCGCAGCCGGTCCATGTCCCTGGCCGTGTCGCCCATGCCCGCGTGCGGCAGGAGCTTGCCGGACCCCTTCTCGCACTCACGGGCGAAGGCCGCGGTCTCCCGCAGGAAGGCCTTGCGGTCGGCCGGGTTCCTGACGCCCGGATTGACGGCGAACAGGCGGTCGATCGTGGCGTCCGAGCCGCAGGCCATCGGGGAGGTGTCGCCCGAGCCGCGCGGGTCGAAGCTGACCAGGTCGTAGTGTTCGCGCAGGGCCGCGTACTTCTGGTGGGTCGCCGCCAGGATGACGACGCCGTCACCGCCGCCGCCGAAGTTCATCACCAGCGAGCCGGTCCTGGTGCCGGTGGCCTTCGCCCTGATCACCGCGACGTCGACGGTCCCGGGGTTTGGCCTGTCGTGGTCGAGCGGAACGGTCAGCTTGCCGCATTCCAGGCCCGTGGTGGGCACGGGCAGTCCGGTGCACGCTGCCCAGGAGATCGCGGTCGCGGTGGTGGCTGTGGTGGTGGCCGTGCCGGCGGTCGCGGCGACGGCGGCGGTGGCGGGAAGGAGTCCCAGCGCGGCCACCACCGGCAGCACCAGGGATTTGGGGGATCGGAGAATCAACGTGATCGCCTTCCGAGTCGAGAGAGACCTCTCCGTCGACACTCCCAGTGACCTGCGCCCAGTTCTTCCCCAGCCGGGATGAAGCGGTTTTCCGCGTCCCCTCCTCATGACCGACGTCAAAGTGCTGCGAATTACCAGGAAAATGCATACCAAAGGCGATTTGGGCGTATACCAAAGGCTCTGCGGCCCCTCCGGCGCCTCACCGGTCCACCACTCATGATCGACAGTCTGGCGTCGGCTCCCGGGCTGAAACAGCCGACGGCCCAAGCGGAGGTGGGCCGGAACGGAGCGGAAAGACCTTCAAGAAGCCGTCGGGGCCGGTGCTTGATCGTCGTCGAGTGCCCTGTCTCGCGGCCGGGGTCAGGGAGCGGACTCCGAAGGCGAGGCAGCGGAATGCGCGGCCACGAGTCCGTCGATCCCGGCGGTGAGAAAGGCGAGGGTCAGCTCCGCGCGGAGGGCGAGCCACTGCTCGGTTGCCGGGGCGGGAGAGCCGTAGCGCCGCCGTTCGATGTCGTCGACGACCTCCGCCGGAGCCCGCATCTCCCGGAGCACGGTGAGGGCCTCGCCCTTGGTGATGAGCCTTCCATCTCGCAGCGTCACCGTCGCCCTGGCCAGGACCAGCATTCCGGCGTCCACCCAGATGTCACGGAGCCACCGCTCCCGAGGTTCAAGGGACGGTCGCCAGAACTCCTTCATGTCCCTGACGACGAACGCGGCGAGTTCCCCGTCGGCCAGCGGCGGCAGGACGGCCGCGGGGGGAGCGCCGTACAGGACGAGCCCGAAGTCGTGGAGCTCGCGCCGGGTCACCGGCGTGATCGGCCGATGCATGAGCTCCTCGTGCGCCCAGGTGAGATGAGACCGCGCCGAATCGGGCAACTCGGCCACGGCGGCGTAGCTGCAGTGGAGTTTCGCCGCGAGGGGGACGTCCTGCCCCAGGCGCTCGTGTGCCTGCGCGAGCCGTCGTTCCTCCTCGGGAAGGCAGTGCCGGTCCAGAACGGCGATCAGGTCGAGGTCGCTGCGGCCCGGCCGGTAGTCGCCTCCGGCGAGGGATCCGTGCGCCCACACCGAGGTCAGCGGTACGAGCGGTGTGATGTCGTTGACGAACCGGTCGAGGAGCGCGGTGGTGGGGGCGTGATCGGTCATGCGGCCAGTCTCTTCCACCCGGAAAGGCGCGGCCTGCTTTGGCGCACTTCGGCCACATCCCGGGAGTGGGGGCGCCTGCGCGGTTTCGGCTACGCCGAGTGAGCAACCGGCGTGGGACTACCGATCCCGGGCCGGAGGCCGCGTGCCGTTACCCGCTTCGGGACGCGTGGGGGTCGTCCAGAACGCCGGTACGGCGGGCGGTGAGACGGGCCCGGGTTTCGGAGGTCGTGTGCCCTCTCCCCGCTTCGGGACTCGTGTACCTGCCTCAGGACTCGTGGGGGGTGTCCGGAGTGCCGGTATGGCGGGCGGTGAAGCGGGCCCGATCGGCGCCGATGGGCGGTTTCCGGTCCGGTGGGGCGTTCGCGGGGAGCGGCATCAGCCTGGCTGGTACACCTGGATCTCGGCGTTCGGGGGCAGGCCGAACGTCTTGCGGCCCTCGACGCGGTTCTCCTCGCTCAGGGCGGAGAAGCCGGAGTCACTGATCTCCAGGGCCTTGGGCGCGCCGTCGGCGGAGAACATCTCCCGCACCGAGGAACGCAACAGGTCGCCCTCAAGGGCCTCCTGGATCTCCACCACCTGGTAGCGACCATCGGTCGAGTCCACGGTCAGGAGCGCCAGGTTCTTGTACTGGCTGCTCGCCAGGAGCTTCTGCCCGACCTTCGCGTACTCCTCGCACGAGGCGGCGAGACCGACCAGTTGCTGGTTGTTGCTCTTCTGGCGGACCTCGACGAGGTTCTCGTGACAGAACATCTTGGGTTTGAGCTCGGGCTTCAGCGCCGCCAGGACCTGTGGCTTCTCGCGCTTGGGGTCCGTCGTCTCCAGGTACTGGTCCACCGCGGTCATCAGGTCTGCGCGCGTTTTCGGGCCGATGACGACGACGTGCTCGCGCGCGAGACCTGTCGAGTCCGGCGTTTGTAACTGCCAGATCAGCCAGCCCGCGAGGCCGAGTGCGAGCGCGCCGCCGAGGATTCCCGACGCGAGGGGGAGCGATTTCATCGCAAGATGATTGCCTATCCGCAACCCAGCGTCCATAGGTCCGGCACAGGGAGTTCATGATTTCGGACAAAACATCGTGATTCATCCTCCGGTGGACGCGGTGCGGAAAGCGGGGACGAAGAACTGATCTTCGTTTCAGGCGAATGGGTGACTTCATATGGGATCGTGAATGAGATTGTGAATACGCTGCTTCTGACCTGCTCTTTCATTGTCTCCTGAAAGTGCGGGCAGGCGGTGAGATCTCCCTCCCGGCGCCGCGGCGTTCGGGGAGCGGCGCCGTTCTTCACCGGGTTGCGCACCGCTCGCCGGCGCCGGTCGGGTTTTGGTCCTGCTCGCCGTACCGGCGCCGTGAGAGACCTCGGACGCGGTGAAGGTGATCACCGCGTCGGCGGATCGCTGTACCGTGGATGGTCGTCGTCGTGCCGTGGATGGCCGTGGATGGGCTCGGATGGCGCGGACGGTTTCGGCGTCGCGCGCCTACAGGCCGAGGATGGCGTCCCTGACCAGGGTGGCGGCGTTGGCGTGGCCTCTGGCGTTGGGGTGGACCAGGGCGAAGCGGGCCGAGGTGTCGAGGATGCCCTCAACCCAGTTGTTGCCGCCTGCCTTGTCGCACACGCTGTGCCCACGGCTGGAGGTGTACAGGTCGACGTAGGTGTCGCCGTGCTCGGCGGTGCGCCTCCTGATCAAGGCGTTGAGCGGCTCCAGGGCGTTGGTGCGCAGCCAGTCGAGGTCACCCCGGGTGATGGTGGAGAATCCGACGAGGCTGCCGAAGACGCACTTGGTGGTCTCCTCGGGAATGATGTGGGGGTAGCCGACGGTGATCACCTTGGCGTGTCGGGCCCTGGCGTTGATCGCGGTGAGCATCTCGTCGTACTCGCCGCTCACCTGGGCGAGCCGCTCCTCCAGCTCGTCGCCGTAGTGGTCCTTGCACGGGGTGCCCCGGCCGAGCGTGTTCTGGCCCAGCTCGATGCAGGTGAAGAGGATCTGGCCGAACCCCAGGCTGTTGCCGCCGATGCCGACGGTCACCACGTCGGTGTCGGGGGCGACCGACTCCAGCTGGGGCGGCACGGCGGGGAACGGGTAGTCGGGGTCGGTGGAGAAGGGCGGCAGCTGGTGGCCGATCGGCTCCTGCGGCTCGTCGACGATGTTGGCGATGGTGGCGTTTCCACAGCTCACGTTGCGTAGGTCGACCTGGTCGCCCAGCTCGTCCTCGATCACCCTGGGGTAGGACAGCGCGGTGCGCGCGCAGCCGTCGCGCGGCCTTTCGTATTCCGGTCCGGCGGCCTGGATGGCTCCTGCGGTGTAGGAGTCGCCGAGCGCGACCCAGTCCAGGGGCGCCCGCGCGGCGTTGGCGGGAGTGGCCGCGGCCACGGTGCCGCAGGCGGTGAGGGCGATGGTCAGGGCGATGGCGGTGATCTTTCCGCGCATGCGGAAGTCTCCTTCGGCTGGAAGGAACAGCCGGGGACACCGTGTGCGCGTCCTCCGGCCAGAGCGGATTCGTCACACAAAATAAGCGATCAGTAACTGTGGGTAGCTATAGCTGGTGGGTGAGCTAACCCTTACCGGCGCCCCCGCCGGTGTCGCCGCCTGCCGTGCCGTACTCCGGCTCTTCGGGGGCATGTCGCCGCTTTTAGTCCTTTTTTAGGAGTTATTGCTTGTATAGTAGGACTAAGATGCCTACGGTGAGGCTGTGAGCGCATGGGGTGGCGGATCCGTCCCGGCCGCGTTCCTGCCCGGCGGGTAGTGCGAAGAAGATCCTGAAAGGCGGCGTCGAGGAAATGGTTTCTCATACCGATCAACTGCCGGCCGTGGTCTCGCCCGAGGAGTGGCGGGCCGCACGCGACGAGCTTCTCGCGAAGGAGAAAGAGCTGACCCGCGCGCTGGACGCGCTGGCCGCTGAGCGTCGCCGGCTGCCCATGGTCCGCTTCGACAAGGAGTACGCCCTGGAGGGGCCGGAGGGCACGGCGGGCCTGCGCGACCTGTTCGAAGGCCGTCGCCAGCTCGTCGTCTACCACTTCATGTGGCATGGCGACGGCCACTACTGCCCCGGCTGTTCGAGTTTCACCGACAACATCGCCAATCTCGCCCACCTGCACGCGCGCGACACCTCGCTGGCCCTGGTGTCCAACGGCCCGTTCGACGAGATCGAGCGGTTCAGGAAGCGCATGGGCTGGACCCTGCCGTGGTACTCCTCGCTGAACACGGACTTCAACGCCGACTGCGGGCTCGGTGAGGGTTTCGGCCTGAGCGTCTTCCTACGGGACAACGACAGCGTCTACCGCACCTACTTCACGAACGGACGCGGCGTCGACCGGCTCAGGATCGACTTCAACCTTCTCGACCTGACCCCGTACGGCAGGCAGGAGACCTGGGAGGACTCCCCCGAGGGATGGCCGCAGACCCCGCCGTACGCGTGGTGGCGCCTCCACGACGAGTACGACGGTTAGGGCAGCCCGGCGGACGGAAACCGGCTCGGCACGGCCGCTCCCGCGACCACGGTCAGCGCAGGGCGTCCACGGGTTCCATGCGGGCGGCGCGCAGGGCCGGGTAGAGGCCCGCGAGGAGGCCCACCAGCGCGCCCGCCAGTGGGGCGGCGAGCGCGAGGCGGACGTCGAGGACGGGCGTCCACTGCCTCGCGGCGGAGACGGCCACGACGACGACCAGGCCTAGGCAGGCGCCGATCACGCCGCCGGTCAGGCCGGTCAGCGTTGACTCCAGCAGGAACTGGGCGGCGATGTGCCTGCGGGCGGCTCCCAGGGAGCGACGCAGGCCGATCTCGGCGACGCGTTCCATCACGGTGACCAGGGTGACGTTGGCGATTCCCACCGCCCCCACCACCAGGGAGACCAGGCCGAGAACCAGGAACAGGCCGTTGACGTCGTCCTGGACCCCGTCGCGGGCGTGCTGGGGGCTGGGCGGGGCGACGACCCGCAGGACGCCGGGCCGGTTGGGGCTGAGCGCGACGGGCGCCTGGGTGGCGATCAGGCCGGCGGCGCCGAGGGTGGTGTTGACCAGGACGCGGGTGACGTTCTTCAGCCCGAAGTCCGCGCCGATCGTGGACGGCACGATCACGGCGGTCGACAGGACCCTCTCACGCCGCAGGTCTCCAAGGATGCCGATGACGGTGTAGGCGCGGCCGCCGATGAAGATCGCGGGAGAGCTCTCCAGGCCGGTGACGCCGAGTATCTTGGCGGCCTGGTCGCCGAGCACCGCCACACGGTCGTGGCGTTCGACGTGACCGCGGTCGAAGAAGCGGCCCCTGGTCATCCGGCCGTGGGTCGCGCGGGGGAGTTCGGGGCCCGAGCCCACCACGACCAGGCTTTTGCCGGTGACCCGGGTGGGGTCCACGAGCGTGTTGGCCGTGACGATCAGGTTGGAGCTCTTGTCGTTCTGGGCGAGGGCGGCGGCCGAGGTGACCCCGCGCAGCCTGGTGAGGGCGGCGGGGGCGTCCCAGGCGACCAGGCCGGCGGGCTTGTCCGGCACCTCGACCGTGATCGCCGTGGCGATGAGCTCGTCGAACCGGCCGACGATCTGGTTTCCCGCCGTGGCCGCGACCCCCAGGGTGACGACCAGGGTGGTGATGCCGAGAACGGTGCCGAGCGTGGTCAGCGCCGAGCGCATGGGCCTGGCGAGCATGCCGGCCAGGGCCTCGATCCACAGGTCGCGGATGTCCACGATCACGCCCTCCGGCTGAGGGGGCGTGGGAGGCCGTTGGGGAAGGGACGCGGGCGCATGATTACTCCTCGGTCAGGACGCCGTCGTGGATGCGGACCCTGCGGTCCGCGCGGGCGCTCACCGTGTCCTCGTGGGTGATGACCACGAGGGTGAGTCCCTGATCGCGCAGGTCGTCGAACAGGTCGAGCACCGCCTCGGTGTTCCCGCTGTCGAGGTTGCCGGTCGGCTCGTCGCACAGCAGCAGCGCGGGGGAGCCCATCAGGGCGCGGGCGATGGCCACCCGCTGGCGCTCGCCGCCGGAAAGGCGCCCCGGTACGAACTCGACGCGGTGGCCCATGCCCACTCTCTCCAGGGCGTCGAGCGCCCGTCGCCGTCGTCCCCCGCGGGGGTGCCCGCCGTACACCTCGGCGAGCATGACGTTCTCCGCCACGCTCCGGTGGGGAAGCAGGTGGAAGGACTGGTAGACGAATCCGATCTCGCGTCCGCGCAGCCTGGTCCTGGCGCCGTCCCGCAGCGTGGTCGTCTCGACGCCGTTCAGGATGTAGGAGCCCGAGGTCGGCCGGTCGAGCAGGCCCAGCGTGTTGAGCAGGGTGGACTTTCCCGATCCCGAAGGGCCCACGATGGCCACGTAGTCCCCCCGCCCGACACGCAGGTGGATTTCGCGGAGCGCGTACACGGGCGGTTCGGTGGGGAAGACCCTGCTGACGTCGTCGAGGTGGATGACGTCGGTGCTCATCACCGCTCACCGCCCGGTCGTCCGCCGGTGTCAGGAGTCACCGCTCACCACCACCCGGTCGCCCTCTTTCAGGGTGCCCGGCCGTATCGGTTCGACCTCCACGGCGCCGTCGGCGGTGAGGCCGGTTCTGACCTCCACCTCACGGGGCGTCCCCGCACCAGGACCGTTGTCGGGCGGCGCGACCCTGACCCGGGGGCGGCCGTCGGCGGAGGTGATGACCGCCGCCACCGGCACGGTGAGCACGGTGCCCCCGGTGGCGCCGACCGTGATCTTCACGGTGAACGGCGTGTCGACCATCCGGCGCAGATCCTTGCCGGTCGCCGGGGTGAGGAGCACGGGTATCGCGCCCGTTTCCCCGGTCGTGCTCCCCTCCGTCTGCGCGCCCTTGTCCTTCTCGTCCTCCGGGGGCCTGGCCGCCTCTCCGACGGCGCTCAGCACGGCGGGGAAGTCGTCTCCCTCCGAGGACTCCATGGTGGCCTTCATTCCCTCGCGCAGGAGTTTGGCCTCCTGGACCTCGACGGAACCGGTCATCGTGAAGGTCGAGCTCGTCACCGTCGCGACCTTGTCCTTGACGGTGTCGCCGGGCTTGACGTCGGCCTTGTCCAGCCGGGCGGGGAGCGTGGGCAGGAAGACGATCTCCCCGGGGGGCACGCCGGTCCCGTAGGTCCTCATGTACTCGGCCAGGATCGCCCTGGCGCTCGCCACGTTCTTCTCGCCGTTGGCGATCTTCAGTTTGAGCGGGGAGTTCTGGCGGGCCTGCCGCAGTGCCTGTTCGGTGGTGAAGATGTTCTCCTGTGCCAGCCGCAGGGCCTTGCGCAGATCCTCAAGACGCTTGCTCCGGTTCGCCTCCGCCTGCTCCCCGAAGTCCGCCAGGGCGGCGCGCGCGGACTCCAGGTCCTGTCGGGCGTTGGACGCCCTCATCTCCAGCAGTCGCTTGTCGTCCTCGGGTTTGGCCGCGGCCAGTGCCTGGTCGGCGGCCAGCGCGGTCTCCTCGGCGGTCCGTACGGCGCGGCGCAGATCCTCAAGCTGCCTGGTCTCCTCGGGGCCGAGGTCGCGGGACTCCTCCTCCTCAAGCGCGCCCTCCGCGGCCCGCAGGTCCTCGCGGGCGTTGTCGAACCTCAGCTTCAGCGGCATGACGTCGCGTCCGGCGTCGAGGGCCTTGCGGTCGGTGAGCAGGGTCTCCTCCGCGCTCTGCACGGCCTGGCGGAGGGTGTCCCTGGCCTGTTTGACGGTGAGGTCGGGCTCCTGGGCCACATATCCCCGTCCGGCGTACCAGCGCCGCACCGCGGCGGCGGTCGCCGCGTCGAAGACGCCCGTGCGCGGCGCGCCCAGCCCCAGGCGGCGCAGTGCCGACTGAAGCTGCTCGACGTCGGCGCCCTCCGTGCCGGGGGCCATGGTCCGGTGCATCGGGACTTTGCCGCGCAGGGCGAACACCGGGCGGCCGTTGACCTCCATCAGCACCGAGCCCTCGGTGATCTTCCCCGGGTGCGGGGCCCGGGTGACCCGCTGGGTCTCCGCCGAGCCGCCGCCGGCGCCGCCGACGACCCCGGCGAGGGTGACGGGCAGCGGTGAGCCGTAGGCCAGGGTTCCGTTGACGGCGACCATGCTGGTCAGCTTCCGCCGTGTGACGGGAAAGGTGATCAGCGACGGTTCCGGCGGTCTGCGTGCGGCGGCCTCGTCGGCGGGGGAGCGCAGCCGGGTGCCGACCGCCCACCCGAGTCCGGCGATCGCCACCGTCCCGGCCACGATCCCGGCCAGCACCTTGCGTCTCGACCTCACCGCGGCCGACCCGCCGGGACGCGGGGCACGGGTGCCCCGGCCTGCGGGGGAGGGAGCCGGGGGGTGGCTCACTGTAGTTCGTCCGTCTCGCCGGACTCCCGCTGTACCTCTGCCTTGATCTTCTGTTCCTTGGGCAGGAACGCGGCGTAGAAGTCCTTGCCGCACTCCAGGTCGTCGAGCGCGGCCTTGCGCTCCTTCACGAAGTACGGCCTGGCCGTCTCGGGGGTCAGCTCATCGGAGGAGGCGGTCCCTTCGTCCTTCATGGCCATCAGCTCATCGATCGCCTTGAAGAACTCGGCGTTGAACCTGTCCTCGCCGCTGGTGCTGATCGCGGTCGGTTTGAGGGAGGGGACCGGATATCCCTTTCCCTTGAGGCAGTCGCCGAAGGCCGCCGCCAGTTCGACCAGCCGGGCGTCGCCGTCGAGCTCACGGGTCCTGGCCCGCGCGCGCAGGGCGTCCACCTGATCGGCGCGGTTCTCCCGGGAGGTGTACCTCTTGCCGGTGATCTCATTGAACGCCGCCGTGTAGCAGGCGTCGTCGGCCACCTTCCGCGCCTGCTGCTGGGTTGATGAGAGGCTGTCGTGGAGCTTGTTATTCGGGTCCTGGGTCATCTGCGACTCCTTGAGGACGTGCCTCGGGTCGCCGGGATAGACGTAGGCGAAGAAGACGTCGAAGCCGTACTTCTCGCGTTCCTCGCGCATCGCCGCGTAGTCGCCGTTCATCATCTTGGCCTTCTGAGCGGAGGGCTTCTCCAGAGGGGGGACGTACGGTATGTGCTTGAATCCCTTGGATTTCATGCAGTCGGCCCGTATCGCCTCCATCCTGTGGCGCTTGGCCTGGGGATCGCCGGTCGCGGACGCGGTGTCCGCGTTCGGAGTGGACGTCCCGGACGCGTCCTGAGCCAGGCCGCATCCGGTCAGGACGGTCAGTGCGAGGGCGATCGCGGGCATGGTCGTGAGAACTCGTGACATCGGTGACCCCGTTTCAACGTGCGGGCATGTTCGCGAGAGGCGGTGGCGCCGCCCGCGATGAAGTGGGAAAGGTGATTAGCGATGGTTCCGGCGGTTTGCGTGCGGTGGCCTCGTCGGTGGGGGAGGGAACGGGAGGCGGTTCACCACAGCCCGTCCTTCGCGCCGAACGCCTCGTCCATCTCCGACTGGATCTTCTCTTCCTTGGGCAGGAACGCGGCGTAGAAGTCCTTGCCGCACTCCAGGTCGTCGAGCGCGGCCTTGACCTCCTTCAGGAAGTACGGCCTGGCCATCTTGGGGGTGAAGGCCTTCTCTTCCTCCCCCAGGTCTGTCATCTCCTTCAGCACCCTGAGCAGTTCGGCGTTGAACCTGTCGTAGCCGCTGGTGCTGATCACGGTCGGTTTGAGGGAGGGGACCGGATATCCCTTTCCCTTGAGGCAGTCGCCGAAGGCCGCCGCCAGTTCGACCAGCCGGGCGTCGCCGTCGAGCTCACGGGTCCTGGCCCGCGCGCGCAGGGCGTCCATCTGATCGCCGATGTCCTGCCAGGAGGTGTACCTCTTGCCGGTGAGCTCGTTGAACGCCGCCGTGTAGCAGGCGTCGTTGGCCTCGTTCCACGCATTCATCTGGGTGTTCGAGAGGCTCGTGTAGATCTTTTCGTTGGGGTCCACGCGCCGGACGTTGGTGTCGCGCTCCCGGGCGCCGGGATAGGCGAAGGAGAAGAAGACATCGAAGCCGTACTTCTCGCGTTCCTCGCGCATCGCCGTGTAGTCGCCGTTTCTCGCCCTGACCTGCTGGGCGGAGGGCTTCCTCAGCGGGGGGACGTACGGCAGGTACGTGAACCCCTTGGATTTCATGCAGTCGGCCCGTATCGCCTCCATCCTGTGGCGCTTGGCCTGGGGATCGCCGGTCGCGGACGCGGTGTCCGCGTTCGGGGTGGACGTCCCGGACGCGTCCTGAGCCAGGCCGCATCCGGTCAGGACGGTCAGTGCGAGGGCGATCGCGGGCATGGTCGTGAGAACTCGTGACATCGGTGACCCCGTTTCGGCGTGCGGGCATGCTCGTGAGAGGCGACGGCATCGCCCGTGGAGAAGTGGGAACGACGCGGGGAAAGAACTACAGGACGATGTGCTGCTTCGCCCGGTACGGCACGGCCGCGGCCAGCAGGGTGAGCAGGACGAGGGCGGCCAGGTGGGCCTCGTCCCGTTCGGAGTGGAGACCGAAGTTCTCGGCGTACACCGTCAGTATCGGCACCAGACGGACCCCGGCGGCCACCGCCCAGCGCGGGTCGCGCGCCGTGTGACCGGCCCAGACGGCGAGCAGGAGCACCCCGATCTCCAGGCTCACCCTGATCGCCGTGTGCGGCCAGGGCCCGTCGGAGAAGTCGAACCCCGCGGGGTCGGCCCCCGCCAGCGGCGGGACCGCGAACAGCCAGAGCCAGGAGCGCCGGCCCAGCCCGCGCTGCCGGGGGGCGAGCACCAGCAGGCCCAGGACGACCAGCGCGTAGCCGACCATCGGCGCCACCGGGCCGCCGCCGCCGTACAGCGCCTTTCCGCTCCAGGGCGGGTCGGGCATCGCGGGCAGCAGGGTCAGGTCGAGCCAGGGCCGGCCGAGGGTGATCGCGCAGACCTTGACCGCGACCAGCGTGACCACCGGCAGCGCGAGCCGTACCCGCCCCCGCATGATCAGCACGACGGCCAGCGCGGACAGGCCCACCCACAGCGGGATGGACGTCGCGTACGGCACCAGCGTCGCCAGGTGGGCGATCGAGAGCACCAGGACGCCGAGGTGGATCCCGTCGGCCCAGGCAGGGCGCCCGGTCATGTGGATCATCCTCGTCCGCAACCCGCTCGTGACCAGTGAGAAGGACTCGCGGGCCGAGGGCAGGGTGCGTTCCGGCTCCGCCACCTCCAGCAGGGTCGCCAGGAGCTCGCGGCCGTAGGCGTCCCGGTAGGCCCGGGGATAGCTGCGCAGCAGCCGCCGGTAGCGTCGCTCCAGGGGCCCCGCGCCCGCCCCCGAGCGGACACGGGGACCCGTGGTGACGGTCACGAGAACGCCGACCCTGGGCGGAGGATCCGCCCGGTCACGACCGAGGACGCCTGCTGCATGCGCAGGGCCTCCGCCGTCACCAGGCCTTTCCCCTCGTCGGTGAGCCGGAAGTATCTCCTCGGCCTGCCGTCGACGATCTCCTCACGGTCCACGGTGATCAGCCCGCTCGCGGCGAGCCGGTCGAGCGCGCCGTAGAGCGTGCCGACCGGCAGCTTCACCCGGTTCTCCGAGAGCTCCAGGGTCTGCTTGATGATCCCGTGGCCGTGCAGGGGGCCGTCGAGCAGGCAGGCGAGGATGAAGTAGGTCGGCTCACTCACCGCCGGTGATCCTTTGGCCATGAGGGAAACCATACTTCGCCGAGCGAAGTATGGTCAAACATGTGCCACGCGAGGACGGCTCAGTGGGGGAGTTTCGCGAGCAGGGTGCGCAGGGTGTGCAGTTCCTCCGTGTCGAGGCCGAGCAGCTCGGGCGGTGTGGCGTTCATCCCCCGCACCATCTCCTCCCTGGTCGTCACCCCCGGCTCGGTCAGGAACACGAGTCTCGCCCGCCGGTCCTGGGGGTGCGGGCGGCGCTCCGCCATGCCCAGCCGTTCGAGCCGGTCGACGGTCCAGGTCGCGGTCGAGGCGTCACAGGTCCACTCGGCCGCCAGTTCCTTCATGGTGCGGCCCGTCTCCCCGTCGAGGGAGTCGAGCGCCTTGGCCTCCGTCGGGGTCAGGCCGAGGTGGGCGAGCACGGCGTCCCTGCGGGGCCGGGTGTGCATGAGGAACCCGAACATGCTGCGCCACACCTGCTCGGCGACGGCGGCCTTGCCGCTGTCGGTGCCGTCGTCGCTGTCGTCTGCCATGGCCCGAGCATACTGGCGCGCGCGAAGAAGTTTGAGTCATCAAAATATTCGATCAGCTATATATTTTGACTACTCCAAGCTTTTGGGCGTACGGTCGTGACGTGCCCGAGGGAGCCGCGGCTCGCGGTTCCTCGCCAAGCCGTCCACGACACCGGTGCGGGCACCGGAGAGCCGGTGTGACACCGGAAGGAACGTCCACGATGAGCGTCAACGGCACCGAACGCGACGTCCTGGAACTCGTCGGACACTGGGCCGCCGCGGAGGGGGCCGGTGACGCGGTCGCTCTCGACGGCCTGCTCGCGGCGGACTTCGTCGCCGTCGGCCCCAGGGGTTTCGTCCTCGAGAAGGAGCAGTGGCTGGCCAGATACCGCACGGACGCCCTGCGCAACACCGCGTTCCGCTTCGAGCACCCCCAGGTGCGCGACTACGGCGACACCGCGGTCGTCGTGGGGACGCAGATCCAGGAGGCCACTTTCCAGGGGAACGACGCGGGCGGCCGGTTCAGGGTCACCCTGGTCGCCGTACGGCACGGCGAGCGCTGGCTGGTCGCGGGCGCCCACCTCAGCCCGGCGGCCGAGGCGGGCGCGGCGGCCGCGGCAGGTACGGGCTCCGGGGGCGGCGGGAACGGCAGGGATGCCGGGTAAGTTCGGGGGTGACCGGAATGAACCGATGCGGCGCGGGGTGAGCGGGGGCGAGCCGTTCCGTCCGCGGCGCGTGGGCCGGGCCGGGGTGGGAGGATGACCCGCATGTCAGACCGTCAGGTGACCTACGACGATGTGGTCGCCGCCCGTGAGCTCCTGGCCGACGTCGCCCTGCGGACCCCGTTGGTGCACTCGCACGTGCTGTCGGCCGCCATCGGCGGCCCCGTCTACCTCAAGTGCGAGAACCTCCAGCGGTCCGGGTCGTTCAAGGTGCGCGGAGCCTACGTCAGGATCGCGGGCCTGAGCGAGGCGGAGCGGGAGCGGGGCGTGGTCGCGGCCAGCGCGGGCAACCACGCGCAGGGCGTGGCGCTCGGCTCCGGCCTGGTCGGAATCTCCTCGACGGTCTACATGCCGGAGGGAGCGCCGCTGCCCAAGGTGGCCGCGACCCGTTCGTACGGCGCGGACGTGGTCTTCGCGGGCCACACCGTGGACGTCGCGCTGGCCAGGGCCGTCGAGCACGCCGAGCGGACCGGGGCGGTGTTCATCCATCCCTTCGACCACCCGGATGTCATCGCGGGGCAGGGAACCATCGGCCTGGAGATCCTGGAGCAGCTCCCCGAGACGGGCACGATCGTGGTGTCCCTCGGTGGCGGCGGTCTGGCCGCCGGGGTCGCGCTCGCGGTCAAGTCGCTCAGGCCCGGCGTGCGGATCATCGGCGTGCAGGCGGAGCGGGCCGCCGCCTACCCGGCCTCGCTGGCGGCGGGGGAGCCGGTCATGGTCCCGCCCGCCGCGACGATGGCGGACGGCATCGCGGTCGGCCGCCCCGGGGAGCTGCCCTTCGAGCTGATCCACTACCTGGTGGACAGCGTCGTCACGGTCACCGAGAGTGAGATCTCCCAGGCGCTGCTGCTCTGCCTCGAACGCGCCAAGCAGGTCGTCGAGCCCGCCGGGGTCGCCGGGGTCGCCGCGATCCTGGCCCACCCGCACGTGTTCGAGCCGCCGGTGGTCGCCGTGCTCTCCGGCGGGAACATCGACCCGCTGCTGCTGTCGAAGATCCTCAGGCGAGGGCTGGCCGCCGCCGGGCGCTATCTGACCCTGCGGGTGCCGCTGCCCGACCGTCCGGGGGCGCTGGCCCACCTGCTGGCCAAGCTGGCCGGGCTCGGCGCGAACGTGCTCGACATCGTGCATGAGCGGCTCGGCATGCACCTGGGCGAGGCCGAGGTCCAGCTCCAGCTGGAGACCAAGGGCCCCGCCCACTCGGACGAGGTGCTCGAATCCCTCCGCAGGGAGGGATACAAGATCGTCTGCGGCTGATCCCGGGTCCCCGAGGCCGGGTTCAGCGGCACGTCACCAGGTGGTCGGCTTCTTGGCGGTGAACAGCCAGGCGTCGAAGAGGCTGTCGAGCTGCTTGCCGGAGATCTTCTCGGCCAGCGCAACGAACTCCTCGGTCGTGACGTATCCGTACCGGTGCTCGGCGTTCCAGGTCTTCAGCAGCCTGAAGAACGCCGGGTCGCCGATCCGCTGCCTGAGGGCGTGCAGCGTCATGCCGCCCCGGGTGTAGACCGAGTCGTTGAACAGGTCGTCCGGCTTGGCGCGGCCGGGGGCGTACTTCCAGATGGCGGAGTCGGCGCCCATCGAGTAGCGGGTGTGGAAGATCTTCTCGGCGCTCGCGTTGCCCTTGTGCTCCGACCAGAGCCACTCGGCGTAGGTCGCGAACCCCTCGTTGAGCCACAGGTCCTTCCACCGCCTGATGCTCATGCTGTCGCCGAACCACTGGTGGGCCAGCTCGTGGGCGATGACGTCGTCGCCCGGGTTGAAGCCGCCGTACATGGGCTTGGTCTGGTTTTCCAGGGCGTAGCCCGCGGGGAAGTCGTCGATCACGCCGCCGGTCGAGGAGAACGGGTAGGGGCCGAACACCGTGCTCCAGTAGTCGGTGATCTTGCCTGACAGGGTGTAGAGGTTGTCGAGCGAGTCGCTGTAGCGCGGGTCGACGGCCGCCACGTTCCTGATCCCCGCCGGGGTCTTGCCCTCGCGCATCTCGAACTTGCCCATCGTCACGGTGGCCAGATAGCTCGCCATCGGATGGGTCTCCCGCCAGGTGTAGGTCGTCTTGCCGTCCGAGGTGCTCGGGCTGCCGACCATCTCGCCGTTGGCCAGGGCGGTCACCCCCTCGGGGACGGTGATCTCGAAGTCGTAGCGCGCCTTGTCGGCGGGGTGGTCGTTACCGGGGAACCAGGTCCTCGCGCCGTTGGGCTGGCAGGTCACGAACGCGCCGTCCGAGGTCGGGATGAACCCGTACGTGCCAAGGTTGGGGGAGTCTCTGACCGGCTTCGGCTCCCCGGCGTAGGTGACCTGGACGGTGAAGGCGGCCTTGTCGGAGATCGTCTTGGCCGGGGTCACGATCAGCTCGTCGCCCGAGCGCTCGAACCTCGCCGCCGTTCCGTTCACGGTGACCTGGCCGACCTTGAACCCCGACAGGTCCAGGTCGAACCTGGACAGGTCCTGGGTCGCCTTCGCCTCGATCCCCGCGACGCCCGCGAGGTGCTTGCTGCCCGGATCGTAGTCGATCTTGAGGCGGTAGTGGCCGACGTCGTAGCCGCCGTTGCCGTCGTTGGGGAAGTCGGGGTCGCCGATCCCTGAGGCGCCGATCCTGCCCGCGTGCCGCTGAGCGGACGCGTCGCCCGGGGACACCCCGTCGGCGACGGCTGAGGACGAGCCGCTTTCCCCCCTCGACGCCGCGCACCCGGCGGTGCCGAGTGTCCCGATGAGCACTGCGGTTGCCGCGATGGCCAGCCGACCAGACCCCATGATCGTGAACCCCCCTCTCGCGCCCGGTTACGCCGGGCCGTCGTTAGTCGCACCCTACGCGAGCGGAGCGGGGGACCTCCGAGGATCAGGCATCTACGACCAGTGTCCTGGCCGCCATGTCGTGGATGGCCTGTTTGCGGCTGGTGAAAAGGATGAAGGAGAGGTTGATCCAGCCCAGGCAGCAGGTGGCGTACAGCACCCACGCGACCAGCTCGCGGAGCGCGGCCTGCCCGACGCCGACCTTGCGCCCGCTGACGTCGACCACGCGCAGCCGGAACAGCTTCTTGCCCAGGGTCTGGCCGTTCCAGAAGGCGGTCAGCAGCCAGTAGTACAGGAAGCCGACCAGGCTCGCCAGCAGCGTGTGCTGGACGGGGACCTGGACGAAGACGTTCTTGCTCTTGTCCCACGCGGTGGTGAACGACTGGTAGGTGAACGGCGAGGAGATGATCCCGACGATGATGATGTCGAGGATCCCGGCGAACAGACGGCGCCAGCGCCCGCCGAGCTTGTCCGGGGGGCCGGCGCCGTACCCCGGGCCCGGGGGCGGGGTGGACCAGGAGACGGGCCCTGAACTGTCCGTTGGTGGTGATCCCATAAGTCGTAGATCACCACCAACCGGCCATTCCAAAGCCAAGGGGTGTTACAGGTTGCCCCTGAGGTCCTGTTCGCGCTCGATCGCCTCGAACAGCGCCTTGAAGTTGCCCTTGCCGAAGCCGAGCGAGCCGTGCCGCTCGATGAGCTCGAAGAACACCGTCGGGCGGTCCTGCACCGGCTTGGTGAAGATCTGCAGCAGGTAGCCGTCCTCGTCGCGGTCCACGAGGATCTTGCGCTGCTTCAGCTCCTCGATCGGCGCCCTGACGTGGCCGATGCGGGCCCGCAGCTCGGGGTCGTCGTAGTAGGAGTCGGGGGTGTCGAGGAACTTCACCCCGGCCGCGCGCATGTGGTCGACGGCGGTCAGGATGTCGTTGGTGGCCAGCGCGATGTGCTGCACGCCGGGGCCGCCGTAGAACTCGAGATACTCGTCGATCTGCGACTTCTTCTTGGAGATCGCGGGCTCGTTGAGCGGGAACTTCACCTTGCGGGTGCCGTCCGCGACCACCTTGGACATCAGCGCGGAGTACTCGGTCGCGATGTCGTCGCCGATGAACTCCGCCATGTTGGTGAAGCCCATGATCCGCCCGTAGAACTCGACCCACTCGTCCATCTTGCCGAGCTCCACGTTGCCCACGCAGTGGTCGATGGCCTGGAACACGCGGCCGTTCTTCACCTCGGGCGCCGGGACGATCGGCTCGGCCGCGACGTAGCCGGGCAGGTAGGGGCCGCTGTAGTTGGACCGGTCGACCAGGGTGTGCCGGGTCTCGCCGTAGGTGGCGATCGCCGCGAGCACGACCTTGCCGTGGTCGTCCTCGATCGTGTGCGGCTCGACCAGGCCCTTCGCGCCCCTGGCGACGGCGCCGGTGTAGGCCGCCTCGACGTCCGGGACCTCGATGGCCAGGTCGATCACACCGTCGCCGTGCTCGGCGACGTGACGGGCCACGCCGGTGCCAGGCCGTACGGCGCCGCGGAACTCGAACCTCGCACTACCTGAGGTGAGGACATAGGCGACCTCGTCGCGGCTGCCGTTCTCCGGCCCGCGGTAGGCCACGAGCCGCATGCCGAAGGCGCTGGAGTAGTAGTGGGCGGCCTGCTTGGCGTTGCCGACGGCGAAGACCACGGCGTCCATGCCGTTCACGGGAAAGATGTCGCTCATGTCGATACTGTCGGTTTTTATGGGCTGGTTGTGCAAGAGTTACGTTAATTAGTGGACAACCTGCACACTCAGCAAACGCTTCCACGGGAGTATCTGTACATCATGACGATTGATCACCTCGACGCCCGGCTTATCGCCCTGCTCGCCGCCGAGCCCAGACTCGGCGTGCTCGAGTGTTCGAGGCGGCTCGGGGTGGCCAGGGGGACGGTCCAGGCGCGTCTCGACCGGATGTCGGACAGGGGCGTGATCACCGGCTACGGCCCCGACGTCGACCCCTCGGCGCTCGGCTACGTCGTGACGGCGTTCGTCACCCTGCAGATCCGCCAGATCAGCGGGCACGTCCCGGTCGCCGACCAGCTCGCGGGCATCCCCGAGGTGCTGGAGGTCCATACGATCACCGGCGGCGACGACATGCACTGCAGGGTCGTGGCGCGCAGCAACGCCGACCTGCAAAGGGTGATCGACCTGATCGTCGAGGTCCACGGGGTGGTCAGGACCTCGTCCGTGATCGCCTTGGACACACCCGTGCCATACCGGGTCCTTCCCTTGGTGGCCGATGCGCCGCGCCAGGGGAGGAGCTAGCCGTACTATCCCAAGCAGGGTTCAGACACCGTTATGCATCGTTTACCCTTACGGTTCCGTGCGGCCGACGGGGGTCGGCCGCGGACGGGACGGGGGATCACGAGTGGTGAAGGGCGCAGAGAAGGCGGGCAAGGCCAGGCCCAGGAGAAGAATCCTGCGGATCGCGCTCATCGTCTTCGGGGTCCTCTCGGTCTCCGTGGTCGGCGCCGTCGCGGTCGCGTGGGCGATGACGCCGATCCCCGACAGCACCCAGCCGAGGGCGACCGCCCAGGGGTCGGTGATCTACTACCGCGACGGCAAGACCGTGCTGGCCAGGCAGGGCGTGAACCGTAAGAGCGTGTCGCTCGACCAGGTGCCGCAGCACGTCAGGAACGCCGTCATCGCCGCGGAGAACCGCTCGTTCTACGAGGACAAAGGCGTCTCCCTCACCGGCACCTTCCGCGCCATGTGGTCGACGGTCACCGGGCAGCAGCTCCAGGGCGGCTCGACGATCACCCAGCAGATGGTCCGCAACTACTACAGCGGCCTCAGCCAGGAACGTTCCATCGTCCGCAAGCTCAAGGAGGTCATGATCTCCTTGAAGGTCGACCAGTCGAAGTCGAAGGACTGGGTGCTTGAGCAGTACCTCAACACGATCTACTTCGGCCGCAACGCCGACGGGATCCAGGCCGCCGCGGACGCCTACTTCCGCAAGGACGTCAGCGAGCTGACCCTCGCCGAGGGCGCCTACCTCGCCGCCGTGATCCAGCAGCCCTCACGCTTCGCCGACCCCCAGGGCGCCGACCTCGGGGCCGCGAAGGCGCGCTGGCAGTCGGTGATCGACGGCATGCGGCAGACCGGGGTCATCACGGCGGAGCAGGCGGCGGCGACCACGTTCCCCGAGCTCAAGAAGCCCAGGCCGATCTTCGCGCCCAAGGGTCAGGAGGGCTACATGCTCGACCAGGTCGCGGCCGAGCTGAAGCGCAGGGGATACACCGACGAGGTCATCAACCAGGGCGGTCTGAAGATCGTCTCCACCTTCGACAAGGGCCTGATGGCCGTCGCGGAACGCGCCGTCACCTCCGTCCTGCCGGAGAGCACCCCCAAGCAGGTCCGCACCGGCCTGGCCGCGGTCGACCCCGCGACCGGTGAGGTCGTCGCCTTCTACGGCGGCCGCGACTGGCGGACCCAGTCCTACGACAACTCCTTCGGCGCCAAGGTCCAGGCGGGCTCGACCTTCAAGGCCTACACGCTGGCCGCGGCCCTGGACAACGGCTTCGGCCTCGACACCCGGGTCGACGGCAACTCCCCGCTGCGGATCACCTCTGACGGTAAGGGCATCCCCAACTCCGGTGGTTACTCCTACGGCCAGATCAACCTGGTCAAGGCGACTCAGAGCTCGGTCAACACCGCGTTCGTCGACCTGGGCCAGAAGGTCGGCCTGGACAAGGTCGTCGAGACCGCGGAGAAGTCCGGCATCCCCGCCGACCAGCTGGCCCCGCACCGCGCCGCCGCCACGCTCCCGCTGGGAGTCGCGTCGGTGAGCGCCGTGCAGAACGCCTCGGGCTTCGCCACGTTCGCCGCGGAGGGCGTCCACCGCGAGGCCCACGTGATCCGCTCGATCACCGACACCGACGGCAGGATCACCAAGACCGAGACCAAGGGCAAACGGGCCTTCGCCGCGCAGGCGGCGATCGACGCCACCTACGCGCTGACCCAGGTCGTCACCGCGGGAACCGGCTCCGCCGCCCGCCTCTACGACCGTCCGGTCGCCGGGAAGACCGGCACCACGGACAAGTCGGCGTCCGTGTGGTTCGCCGGGTTCACCCCGCAGCTCGCGACCGCCGTCGACATGTTCCGCGACGACAACAAGCCGGTGGTCGTCGACGGCAGCGCCCTGTACGGCGGGACGTACCCCGCCCAGATCTGGCGCGCATTCATGACGGAGGCGATGGCGGGCAAGCCGGTCAAGGAGTTCGGCGAGCCGTCCAGCTACGGCTACTCGACCTACGACGACTCCTACGACTCGGGCACCGACGACTACGGCACCGGCGACGGGAACCAGGACAGCACCCTCCCGCCGACGCAGCGCTCCGACGAGACGGCTACTCCCGTCCCCGACTACACCTCCTCGTCTGACGGCACGGGTGACGGGACAGGCGCAGACAACACCGGACCCGGTGACGGCACCGGGAACGGAACCGGGAGCGGCGACGGGAACGGCGACGGCACGGGGAACGGACCCGGTGACGGCACCGGCACGGGAACCGGCGACGGCACCGGGATAGGCGGCAGAGACCAGTCCCCGGCCCAGGACAACCCCACCCAATCACGTCCGAACTAACCGCCTCCCCGGGTGGGTTTAGGAGGTCAGTTCGGCTCGCAGGGCTGCCGGGGTGGTGACGGGCATCCTGCAGGTGAACCCGCGGCACACGTAGGCCGCGGGGACGCCCCCGGCCAGGCCCCGGCCCTCGAGCAGCGGGACCCCGGCGGCGCCGGGCTCGCCGAGCGCGATGACCAGGCCGGGGACGGACGACAGCAGGGCGGTCCTGTGCAGGGCCGAGGTGGCCGGGTCGCCGGGCGAGCCCACGACCGCCACCTCGACGGGCCCCGAGACGGCGGCCTGCGCCACCGCGAGGCCCCATCCGGCGAAGCGCGCGTGCTTGCCCGCCAGGACCGTCACCGTGCCGAGGGCCGCCTCTGCCGCCTCCCTGTGCCTGGCGGAGCCGGTCAGGGCGGCGTAGGAGAGCAGCGCCCCCGCGGCGGCGAACTGGCCGGACGGGGTCGCGTTGTCCGTGGGGTCCTGCGGGCGCTGGAACAGCCGCTCCGCGTCGTCCGCGGTGTCGAAGAACCCGCCCGCGCCGTCGGTGAACCGGTCGAGCACCGTCTCCAGCAGGATTCCCGCCCGATCGAACCAGCGGACCTCTCCGGTCACGCCGTACAGGGTGAGCAGCCCTTCCGCCAGATCCCCGTAGTCCTCGAGGACCCCGGCGTTGCTCCCCGCTCTGCCGTCGCGGGAGGTGCGCAGCAGCCGGTCGCCGTCCAGGTGGAGCTCGTCGAGCAGCGTGGCCGCCGCCCGCGCGGCCTCGACCAGGTCGGGCCGTTCGAACACGGCCCCGGTCTCGGCGAGCGCGGCGATGGCGAGCCCGTTCCACGCGGCCACGATCTTGTCGTCCCGGCCGGGCCGTACGCGCAGGGCACGCGCGGCCAGCAGCGCGGCGCGTACCCGGGCGAAGCGTTCGGCGTCCTCGGGGTCGGACGGCAGCTGGAGCACCGAGGTGCCGTGCTCGAACGTGCCGGTCACCTCGAACAGGCCGATCGCCCAGGCGCCGTCCTCCTCGCCCAGGACCTCGCGGATCTCCTCGGGGGTCCAGACGTAGAACTTGCCCTCGACGCCCTCACTGTCGGCGTCCAGGGCCGAGGCGAAGCCGCCCTCGGGGGTGCGCATCTCGGCCAGCAGCCAGTCGGCGGTCTCCAGCGCGACCCGCCGGGCCAGGACCGACCCCGTCGAGCGCCACCAGTGCGTGTAGACCCGCAGCAGCAGCGCGTTGTCGTAGAGCATCTTCTCGAAGTGCGGCACCACCCAGTCGGCGTCCACGCTGTAGCGGGCGAACCCACCGGCGAGCTGGTCGTAGATCCCGCCCCTGGCCATCGCCTCCAGCGTCTGTTCCGCCATCGACGTCGCCAGGCTCGCGCCGTTCCCCGACGAGAGTCGCCCCTGCGCCGTCTCGCCGTTTTCCGGTGAGAGCCGCTCCGCCGTCTCGTCGTTCCGGGAGGCGGGGCGTCGTTCGGTCGCGGCGCCGTACCGCAGCAGGAACTCCAGCACCATCGACGGCGGGAACTTCGGCGCCCCACCGAACCCGCCGCGCACCGGATCGAAGGATCGGTTCAGCGTCTCGACGGCCTCGGTGAGCGTCTCGGCCTTCGGCAGCGGGCCCGCGGGCAGCGCGGTCCGCTCGTTCAGCGCCTCCACGATCTTCGAGCCCTGCTCGAGAACCGCCTCCCGGTCGCCGGTCCAGGCGTTCGAGACTCCGGCGAGCAGCCGCTGGAAGTGCGGTCTCGGGAAGTAGGTCCCCGTGTAGAAGGGGTGGCCCTCCGGGGTCGCGAAGACCGTCATCGGCCAACCGCCCTGACCCGTCATGGCCTGGGTCGCCGCCATGTAGACCGCGTCCACGTCGGGCCGCTCCTCGCGGTCAACCTTCACGTTGACGAACCGCTCGTTCATCATCGCGGCAGTCGCCCCGTCCTCGAACGACTCGTGCGCCATCACGTGGCACCAGTGGCAGGCCGAGTAGCCGACGGAGACCAGCAGCGGCACGTCACGCCGCCTGGCCTCGGCGAACGCCTCCTCGCCCCACTCGAACCAGTCGACGGGGTTGTCCGCGTGCTGCAGCAAGTAGGGACTCGTCGCGTCCTTCAAGCGGTTCATCAACGCCTCTCCCGCGTACGCGGTGCGTACGTTCTGCTCGCGCGAGGCGCGCGGAGGCCGCACGCCACGGTTCTACCTGGTCCTGCCTGCACGGTCCTTCTCACAGTAGACCGGGAAGGGGAAACGCCGCGGCCGACTGTCCGGGGGCGGTTCGGGTCAATGCCGGTAGGTGGTCAGGAAGTCGCCGAGCCGTCCGATGGCCTCCTCCAGGTCGTCGGCGCGCTGGAGGGTGACGACGCGGAAGTGGTCGGGGCGGGCCCAGTTGAACCCGGTGCCCTGGACGACGAGGAGCCTCTCCCGCTCGAGCAGGTCGAGGGCGAACCGGACGTCGTCCGAGATCGGGTGGACCTCGGGGTCAAGGCGGGGGAAGACGTACAGGGCGCCGCGGGGCTTGACGCAGCTCACCCCGGGGATGTCGTTGAGCAGCTTCCAGGCGCGGTCGCGCTGCTCGCACAGCCGTCCGCCGGGCCGTACCAGGTCGTTGATGCTCTGGTGTCCGCCGAGCGCCGCCTGGATGGCGTGCTGGCCGGGCACGTTCGGGCACAGGCGCATGTTGGCGAGGATGTCGAGACCCTCGATGTAGGACGACGCCCGGGCCTTGGGGCCGGAGATCGCCATCCAGCCCGAGCGGTACCCGCACACGCGGTACGTCTTCGAAAGGCCGGAGAAGGTCAGGCAGAACAGGTCGGGAGCCAGTGACGCGATCGAGGTGTGGACCGCGCCGTCGTAGAGGATCCGGTCGTAGATCTCGTCGGCGAGGACGACCAGGCCGTGCCTGCGGGCGAGGTCGGCGAGGCGCTCGAGCACCGCGGGCGGGTAGACCGCGCCCGTCGGATTGTTCGGGTTGATGATCACCAGGGCCTTCGTCCGGTCGGTGATCTTCGACGCGATGTCGTCGACGTCGGGCAGCCAGTCCGCCTGCTCGTCGCAGACGTAGTGGACGGGGGTTCCTCCGCTGAGCGAGACCGCGGCCGTCCACAGGGGGTAGTCGGGGGAGGGGACCAGCACCTCGTCCCCGTTGTTGAGCAGCGCCTGCATGGCCATCACGATCAGCTCGGAGACGCCGTTGCCGAGATAGACGTCCTCGACGTCGAGACCTGGGATGCCGTGCTCCTCGTAGTGCTGCACGACGGCCCTGCGGGCGCTGAGAATCCCCTTGGAGTCGCCGTATCCGTGGGAGACGGGAAGGTTGCGGATCATGTCCTGCAGGATCTCTTCGGGAGCCTCGAAGCCGAAGGGGGCCGGGTTGCCGATGTGCAGCTTGAGAATGTGGTGGCCCTGGGCCTCCATCTCGGCCGCTCGTTTCAGCACGGGACCGCGGATGTCGTAACAGACGTTTGCGAGCTTGTCTGACTGCCTTACGTGCATCGTCACACTTTAACGTCGTATGAGCGTGACAGATCTACGTGAGGTGGCCCCCGGAACGGCCCTTCCGGTTCCCGGAACGGGCTCCGCGCTGGGCACGCCACACAGCGCCACACAGCGCCACACAGCGCCACACAGCGGTCCGGGAGCTCGCGGGGCGCGCAGTCCGATGGTCCGGGGCCTCGTGGGGAGGGCGGGATGCCGTTCCGTGTCCGTATCCATGTCCGTACCCGCCCCCGCCGGTGGGGTCTCGCCCGGCGGGGACGGGAGTTCAAGGTGATGTCGGCGGATCTCCCACGGGGTCAGCGGGCCGCCGTGGGAACCTGGTCGGCGTGCCGTTCCTGCTCATCCGCGCGAGGTAATCGACGCAGAAAACGCGGAAGCCCCGGTAGTGCCGTTCGAATCGGACGATTTCCTTGAAATCATCACGAACCATATCGAATGGCACTGGATTGGTGTCCACCCTCTGTATTTCGTACCGTCTGTCGCAGAGACGATCCCGGGTAGCGGGGTCACCGCTCACCGGCGCCTCGCCGAGACCGCTCGCCAGGCCGGGGCGCCGGTGTCGACACGGGCCTCCACCTGGGCGGGAGGGAAGGCGGGAGTGTGAGAGGGGTCCCTGTCGCGAGAAGGAGCGCCACGGCCGGAGGGGCGGTCGTGGCGAGAAACGCGGAGGGGGGTGACACGGGTTCTCCTGACGTCTCGAGGTGCTCCGAGATTGACCGGTTCGGCGACACTATGATTTATCAGGAGTCTGGTAAAAAACCATGACTATCAGTCGTGATCATTGTATGTTAACGTGAGAGTAAAGAGAAATTTCCTCTTTCTTGACTTTATGGCCCCCTTGCGGTACGGACGTCCCTTCGCGGAGCGTCGGAGGCTCCTGGTGGCTAGAACGGGAAAAGGGCGTTTCCGGGGTGGGAGATGTGTTCGCGCGGCTTCGAGCGTAGGCTCACTGGGCGTGGATCTCGACTTCGTCTGTGTGCATGCGGGGCGGCCTGCCGCCGAGCTGACCCGGCGCGACGTGGCTCGCGCGTTGCTCGCGGTGCCCTCAGGGGTGGCCCTGGTGGCCGTTCCCGACCTGCGGCGGGCGCTGGTGGCGCTGGGCAACCCGCTGTCCTCCCCCTTCTGGGACTCCGCCAAGACGACGCTTGGCGCGATCGAGTCCGGCAACGCGACGGTCGGCGACGTGCAGCGGTGGCTCGAGTCGACCGGCACTGAGCCGCTCCTGCTCACCCGGAGCTTCTTCGTCTGGCCGGAGGAGGACGAACGGGGCCCGGTCGCCAGGGAGATGTTCCTGAGGCTGGTGGCCTATCTGGAGGAGCGGGTCGCCAAAGGGGAGGTCGACCCGGACGCGCTCGCGCTGCGGGAGGAGGAGGCGAGAGAGGCCTACGAGGACCTGCAGGAGCGCTGGCTCAACAGCCCGCTGCCCGACGGGCGCGTGCCGGGGGTCGCGGTGAGCGACGAGCAGGATGAGGAGCTGTTCGCGGCCTGGGACGAGGAGGAGGCCTTCGCGCTCAGCGAGCTGCGGCGCATCCTGGCGGAGCTGCCCGCCCCCGAACGCCCCGCCGCCGACCTGCGGGCCGCCTGCGTACGGCTCCGCGAGGTGCTGGCCGATCCCGGCTACCCGGGCAACGTGCTGCGGGCGTGCGCGGGCTACGAGGGGGAGCCGCTGCCCGCCGACGACGAGGAGCTGTGGCTGAGCGTCACCGCGGGCATCGCGGGGCCCGTCTCCGACCTGCCGGAGGACGAGGAAACCCCTGAGACGTTCGCCGACCTTGAGGGCGAGCTGAGCCACGAGGACGCCGTGCTGGCCGCACTGTGCGCGATCCACCACGCCGACTGGCTCGCCGTGGTCGCGACGCTGGCCAGGCGCGGGCCCGGGGTGCTCGCCTCCCCTGAGCGGATCGCCCGCTTCATCGCCGAGTCCGAGGACATCGACGTCCAGATGGACGACCCGGAGGACCTGGACGCGGCCGAGACACTCTTCAGCTCGGTCACGCCGCTGTGGGCGTGCCTGGGGATCGTGGACAAGAGCGAGGTGCTCACCCCGCTGGGCCGCTGGGGCCTGCCGAAGGCCCTGGAACGGGCCTGGTCATAGGCCGAGGCCCTGGAACGGGCCTGGAACAGGCCTGGTCACAGGAGGACGGAGGCAGGGGCGCTAGCCGACGGTGCCCTTGCCCTGGTTCCTCAGCTCGGCCTCTGACGGAACCTCGATCTTGGAGATCTGCCGTCTCATCGACTTGACGAGGAGGTAGAGGGCGAGCCCCAGGGCGGCCACGACCAGGAAGCCGAGGAGACCGGGGCTGACCATGTCGTTGAGGGCGTTGGTGTCTGTCACACCTCAAGTCTGCCACCGGGACCCCGTGGTCCCGCCGTCGGCGTGTCGGCGGCGGGAGCGAGACGTCCCGTTCGCCCGCGCGTCGGCGGGCCCCGGGGCCGCTGACAGAGCCCGCGCGCCGGCGGCGGATCCGCGGATCAGTGGCAGGCGCGTGAGACCTCTTCCGCGTGGATGCCGGTGAACAGGTCGTCCTCGGGCAGCTCGGTGTCGACCAGGGAGCGGGCCAGGTGGTAGTCCTCCGTCGGCCAGATCTCCTCCTGCAGCTCACGCGGGCAGACGAACCAGAAGCCGTCCGGGTCGACCTGGGTCGCGTGCGCGAGAAGCGCCTGGTCGCGAACCTCGAAGTAGTCGCCGCAGGGGACCCGGGTGGTCACCGGCCACTTCTGCGGGCGGTCCTCCCAGCGGGAGATCCAGTCGGCGTACGGGGAGCCCATGCCGCGGGCGTCCATGGCCGCGTGAAGCGCCTCGAACCGCTCCTTGGTGAACCCCATCTGGTAGTAGAGCTTGAGCGGCTGCCAGGGCTCGCCCGCCTCCGGGTAGCGGTCGGGGTCGCCCGCCGCCTCGAAGGCCTCGACCGAGACGCGGTTGGTCATGATGTGGTCGGGGTGCGGGTAGCCGCCGTCGTCGTCGTAGGTGAGGATGACGTGCGGCCTGAACTCGCGCATCGCGGCGACCAGCGGAGCGGAGGCGACCTCCAGCGGCTGCAGGGCGAAGCAGCCCTCGGGCAACGGCTCGCTCTCGTCGTCGGGGAGGCCCGAGTCGACGAAACCCAGGAAGCGCTGCTTCACGCCGAGGATCTCCCGGGCGCGCTCCATCTCAATGCGCCTGACCTCGCCGATGTTCTCCAGGATGTCGGGGCGGTCCATCTTGGGATTCAGGATCGAGCCGCGTTCCCCTCCGGTGAGGGTGCAGACAAGCACGTCCACGCCTTCGGCGACGTAGCGCGCCATGGTCGCGGCACCTTTGCTCGACTCGTCGTCGGGATGCGCGTGAACTGCCATCAGCCTCAGCGGTGCACTCACGGACTCGATGTCTCCTCTTTTTCGGTCGCGCTCGGATCCGCGCCGGTCCTACGGACGGCTCCTCGCCGTGTCGTCCGCTCGGCCCGCGTCGGTGCCGCGCCGCTCCCCCGGTTGGGCTGGGTCACTCTAAAGAGAGGTTAGTTTCTCTTGGGCGGTCGCGAGGGCAAGGCCCCCGCGAGAGACAATTGTCTTGGATAACGCCGAGGTAGTGCAGGGAGATTCCGTCATGGCCACCAGCGAGGCCGAGCGGGGCCGTCAGACCGGTCCCGTGCTCGGCACCCCCGGCGACTTCCCCGACCGCCCGGAGCGTAGAGGGCGCTTCGTCGTGCATGTCGTGATCGCGATCCTCTGCGCGGTGTGCGCCGGAGGGTGGGGCTACGTGATGTGGGCCTCCAAGGGCAACACCCAGGTCATCGATCAGGTCATCGCTTTTGACGCCAGCCGCGGAGATTCTCTTCAGATCACGTTCGAAGTGGTCAAGCCGTCCGACCGCAAGGCCGTCTGCAGGATCCGGGCCACGGACGTGGGGCACGCGGAGGTCGGAAGTCGCGAGGTCAGTATTCCGGCTGGTGAGGGATATGTCCGCCTTACCGAACGGCTAGAGACCAGTGCCCAGGCAACTTCTGGCGACGTCCACTACTGCTATCTCGTATAGTGAGACATTTGGGGAAGCGTTCGAGCCGTTAACTTGTTAGCCTGTCGAAATTCGAACGACCGCTACCCCAAGTACGAAGCCCCACAGAGGAAGCAAGGAGAACCCGTGGCCGACTCCCACAACGAGAGCGTCACCTGGCTAACTCAGGAGGCGTACGACCGCCTGAAGGCGGAGTTTGAGTACCTCTCGGGGCCCGGGCGCGTCGACATCGCGAAAAAGATCGAGGCCGCCCGGGAAGAGGGCGACCTGAAGGAGAACGGCGGCTACCACGCCGCCAAGGACGAGCAGGGCAAGATGGAGGCCCGCATCTTCCACCTCCGTCAGATCATCGACAGTGCGAGGGTCGGCGAGGCGCCCCGCACCGAGGGCGTGGTCGGTCCCGGCATGACCGTCACCGTCCGCTTCGAAGGCGACGACGAAGAGGTCGCCTTCCTTCTGGCGTCCCGCGAGGAAAGTGGCGCCCCGATCGACGTCTACTCGCCCAAGTCGCCGCTCGGTGCGGCGATCAACGGCAAGAAGATCGGGGAGAAAGCCACCTACACCATGCCGAACGGCCGTTCCAACACGGTCGAGATCCTCGAGGCCGTGCCGTACATCGGCAACTGACCTCGACCTGACCCGCTGATCCGCCGGGACCGCGTCCCGGCGGATAGCCATCTTCCGCCCGAACCGTAGCCAGAGCCGAATCCCTGCCGCCGCTTCGCAGCGTGTCGTGTTTGGAGCGTTTTGGTGAGTTCCTATGCATCATGGCGTCGTGTGCGGCACCCTCATAGGGCTGGATTCGAACGGGTGAAAGGGAAGATGTCGTGCCCGACAGACGGACGCGTGTCTCCCAGCTCATCGACGAGGCCCGGCAGGACCTCGCCTACAGCCCGCGCATCCGGTACGGCAGGCAGGATCAGCCCGGCCAGTACGGCACCACTCGCACGCTGAGACCGGCCATCCCCATCATCGCGGTCCTTGTCGTCGCGATGCTGACGGCGGCGGTGGTGATCGTCGTGCGGCTGCCGGACGACTCGCCCGAGACGGTCCTGCGCAGGCCCGTCTCCAGTCAGACCCTTCAGGGGGCCCTGCAGAACCCGCCCAAGGACGTGGTGGCGGCGCCGTCGAAGAGCGCGCCGCCTCCCGTCGCCCCGCTGACCTCCATCCGCAAACCACACCTGTTCGTCGTGGCGAACAAGCCGCTGAGTTCGGCGGTCGTGGCGAAGGTGACCCAGCTCGCCGGGGTGCGGGCGGTCGAGCGCGCCGACGCCGCCGAGGTCGCCCTCGACGGCAAGCGGGTGCAGACGCTGGGGGTCAACCCCTCGACGTTCCGCGCCTTCACCCCGAAGCCGACCGCGCGCTCCGACAGGCTCTGGCGCAACGTCTCCGCCGGGGAGCTGGTCGTCTCCTTCGTTCTCGGCAACGACGGCGGAATGTCCCTGGGCAAGACCGTCTCGACGGCCGGGCTCAACCTGCGCGTCGGCGCGTACGCGACCATGGGCATGGGCGCCATCGACGCCGTGGTCTCACGCGCGACCGCGCGCGCCCTGGGCATCCCCGAGGACAACGCGCTGGTTGTGAGCGCACCGAACACCGACTCCGCCGAGCTGCGCCGCAAGCTGCTGCGCGTCCTGCCGAAGGGCAGCCAGGTCGCGACCATCAACCCGGTGTTCACGGAGCCCCGGCGTACGGTCTGGCCGGAGGGCGCGTTCCTGACGGTGCCCCAGATCAAGATCGTCCTCACCGCGGCGGCCAGTAAGCTGGGCCGCCCGTACGTGTGGGGGGCGGAGGGGCCGGACACCTTCGACTGCTCGGGACTGGTCCAGTGGGCCTACGCGCAGGCGGGCGTGCGGGTCCCCAGGGTGACGCACCAGCAGTTCGTCGCCGGACCGCAGATCCCGCTCTCCCAGGCCCAGCCCGGAGACCTGCTGTTCTGGCGCCACGACCCGACCAATCCGGGCTACGTCTCACACGTGGCGATCTACTGGGGTAACGGCCAGATGCTGCACGCGCCCAGGACCGGGGACGTGGTCAAGATCGTCCCGGTCAGCACCCGCAACTTCGCCGGCGCGGTACGGATCAGCCCCCAGATCGCCGCCCGCGTCCGCTAGCTGTGTTCCCGCGACGCCGCCAGGCGGCGCCATCAGTAGGGCCGCAGGGCTGTTTCCAGGAGGGAGAGGGCCTCGTCCACGGTTTCGGCGAGGCGTCCTGCGCCGTCCGACTCGGCCCAGCCGAACAGAGCGGGCAGCATCGCGCCGACGACCGCCCCCGCGGCCGTACGGCTCAGCGGGTCGGCGATCGCGCGTCCCCTGCGCGCCGCGAGGCTCTCGGCAAGCATGTCGATCGTGCTGATCATGCTGTCCACGGCCCTGGCGCGTAGCGCGGTGTGGCGGAGCTGCAGTCTGGTCCTGGCGAGGATCCGCGCCTCCTCCTCCGGAGAGATCTGGGTGAATGCGGCGTGTACGGCGGAGCGCAGCGCCGGGATCGGAGCCAGGTCCGCAGGCTGTACGGCCAGCACGGCCATCACGAGGGGGGCGTAGTCGTCCTGGACGACGACGTCCTCCTTCGTGGGGAAGTAACGGAAGAAGGTGCTCGCCGAGACCTCCGACGCCTCCGCGATCTGCTCGACGGTCGTCTCGTCGTAGCCCTGCCCGGCGAACAGGCGCAGTGCCTGTTCCTGGATGGTTCGCCGGGTTCTGGCCTTCTTGCGTTCGCGTAGTCCCTCAGGGCGTGGAGGTGAGCTCATGTACCGATTGTCGCGTCTCGACCACGCACATGAACACTGCAGCCAGCGCCGCCCTCGCCGGTCCCGCCGATGGCCGTGCGGTTCCCGGGGCGATGGCTGAGGGCATGTTCCGGAGCGGCATGTTCCGGAGCGGCTCCGTGAAGGTCGTGCTTATCGATGCCGGAATGATGGCCATTGAGGATGAAGCGATGTAATCTCGATTACATGGATACCGATGAAGCAGTGGAGAAGCTGCGAGGCTGGTTCTCTGGACGGCTGCCCGAGGGGTGGTTCGACGGTCGTCCCGAGATCGTTCTCGACCGTGAGGAGATCACGGTCGTCGGCAAGCTGGCGCCGCCCGCGCTCGCCGAGGGCGTTTCCGAGGTCGAGCGGGCCGCCGCCGTCGAGGGCGGGGTGCAGCGCTTCCGTGAGGAGACCAGGGAGCGGCGCATCGAGATCGCGCGGGAGGCGGAGCACCGCTTCCGCAGGAAGGTCTCGTGGGGGGTCACCTTCGGTGACGAGACGGTGATGTTCACCACACTGTCGGTGCCGGTGATGACCCGGTTGCGCCAGTCGGAAAGGCGGGTCCTGGACACGCTCGTGGCTGCCGGGGTCGCCCGCAGCCGCAGTGACGCGCTCGCCTGGTGCGTGCGTCTGGTGGGCACCCACACCGACACCTGGTTGGCCGATCTGCGGGACGCGCTTCAGCACGTTGACCGTGTGCGCGCCTCGGGGCCCGACATCGGTTCCTGAGGCGGGCCAGGGACAACGGCCGGAAATTGGTCTGAACCTGTTCATCGATTGGTTTAGACCTCTGCGATTGGCCTATACCACTGGCCAAACGAGCTCCTTTAGATTCGCTTCTTTTGGGTAAGTCACTCAGAACGCCGCGACTCCTGCCAGCTCATATGCCCGTGACCATGGGCGGTTCGGAGGCGTTGCGACGACGGACCACGTCTATTCACTGGTCTATGCCAATTGGATTAACGGTGGTTTGGTCGTCAATGATGATTTGGCCCTGAGGAGTGTAAGGAGCCGTAGCAGTGTCCGTTATCGAGGACGTAACCGCCCCCAGTCCCACCACCCACGAAGAGTTGGCCGCGTGGGTCAAGGAGATCGCCGAGCTGACCCAGCCCGACCGGATCGAATGGTGTGACGGCTCGGAGATCGAGTGGACGCGCCTGACGAACCTGCTGGTCGAGCAGGGCACGTTCAAGCGCCTGGCCAAGCGGCAGAACAGCTTTTATGCTGCCTCGGACCCGACGGACGTCGCCCGTGTCGAGGACCGGACCTACATCTGCTCCGAGCGTGAGGAGGACGCCGGGCCGACCAACAACTGGATCGCTCCAGATGAGATGCGCCGTACCTTCGGCGGCCTCTTCAAGGGCTGCATGCGCGGCCGCACGATGTATGTCGTGCCGTTCTGCATGGGCCCGCTGGGCGGCGAGATCTCCCAGCTCGGCGTTGAGATCACCGACTCGCCGTACGTCGTCGTCTCGATGCGGATCATGACGCGCATGGGCGAGCGGGCGCTGCGGCTCATCGAGGAGCGTGGTGGCTACGTCAAGGCCGTCCACTCGGTCGGCGCCCCGTTGGAGCCCGGCCAGGCCGACGTGCCGTGGCCGTGCAGTTCGACCAAGTACATCAGCCACTTCCCCGAGACGCGCGAGATCTGGTCGTACGGCTCCGGTTACGGCGGCAACGCGCTGCTCGGCAAGAAGTGTTACGCGCTGCGCATCGCCAGCACGATGGCGCGTGACGAGGGCTGGCTGGCCGAGCACATGCTCATCCTCAAGCTCACCCCGCCGTCCGGGCAGACCCGCTACATCGCGGCGGCCTTCCCCAGCGCCTGCGGCAAGACCAACCTGGCCATGCTCCAGCCGACCATCCCCGGCTGGAAGGTCGAGACGGTCGGCGACGACATCGCCTGGATGCGCTTCGGCGACGACGGCCGCCTGTACGCCATCAACCCCGAAGCGGGCTTCTTCGGCGTCGCGCCCGGCACCGGCGAGTCCACCAACGCCAACGCGATCAAGACGCTCTGGGGCAACAGCATTTTCACCAACGTCGCCCTGACCGACGACGGCGACGTGTGGTGGGAGGGGCTCACCGACGAGCCCCCGGCGCACCTGACCGACTGGAAGGGCCGTGACTGGACACCGGACAGCGACGAGCCCGCCGCCCACCCCAACGCCCGCTTCACCGTGCCCGCAGGGCAGTGCCCGACCATCGCCCCCGAATGGCAGGACCCCAAGGGCGTGCCGATCTCGGCCATCCTCTTCGGCGGACGCAGGGCGACCGCCGTCCCCCTGGTGACCGAGTCGCTGAGCTGGAACCACGGTGTCTTCACCGGGGCGAACATCGCCTCGGAGAAGACGGCCGCCGCCGAGGGTAAGGTCGGCGAGCTGCGCCGCGACCCGTTCGCGATGCTTCCGTTCTGCGGTTACAACATGGGCGACTACTTCGCCCACTGGATCAGCCTCGGCAAGCGTGCGAACGTCCAGCTCCCGCGCGTCTACTACGTGAACTGGTTCCGCAAGAACGAGGACGGCAGGTTCATCTGGCCGGGCTTCGGAGAGAACAGCCGCGTCCTGAAGTGGATCGTCGACCGTCTCAACGGTGAGGCGGAGGCCGTAAGGACCCCCATCGGCCTGCTGCCCGCCGAGCTGGACAGCGAGGGTCTCGACGTCTCCGCCGAGGACCTGCGCACCCTGCTCACCGTCGACGAGGAGGTCTGGCGGCACGAGGCGTCGCTGATCCCGCCCTTCTTCGAGACCTTCGGCGACCACCTGCCCAAGGAACTCTGGGACGAGTACAGGGCCCTGGTCGAGCGCCTGGGCTGATCGCTCGCGGAATCCGGCCCGGCCCCCTCGTCGGGGGCCGGGCCTTCGCGTGTTCCGTGAGATGGCGGCGACCGGACGCGCCCCGGCCTCGACGGGGGTGTGAACGGCGAGTCCGGGGCGGTTGGCCACGCGATCCGGCGGACATCCATGGTCATCGGACTCGAACCCGATTCCCGCAACTTTCGGGAAGCTCCACACGTCTACAAGACAGCGAGGCACAGGCCTCGCTTTCCCTCCCGGAGGCGGACATGGGAGTCACACTGCTTGTCGTAGCCGTCGTGCTTCTCGCAGCGATCTGGGTGACGGCGGTGGCGGTGCGTACCGAGCATCGCAGAGTGAGTTCGGCCGCCAAGGGGGGCGCCGGTGTGAGCCTGAGCCCGTACGAGCTCGCCTACCTGTCCGGCGGGCCGCTCAGGGTGGTCAACACCGCTGTCGGCGTGCTGTCCAGGGCCGGGGCGGTACGGGTGTCCAGGGGCGGCCAGGTCGGCCTCGTGACGGGCGCCCTGTCGCGTTCCGAGGCGATCGAGCAGACCGTCCTCGACACCCTGCGCAGCCGCGGCGGCTCCTGCTCGGCGACGGAGCTGCGCCGTACGGTCGCCGAGGGCGTGGTCATGGACGGCCTGCGGTACCGCCTGCTGGGGATGGGCCTCCTGTTGCCGGAGAACACGCTCGGCGAGGCGCGCAGGCTGCTCGGCCGGTTGCGGGTCCTCATGGTGGTCACGGTCGTGTTCGAGCTCTACCTCCTCTACTCCCTCGTCTTCCTCACTTCGAGCGGCTCCCTCACCCCGGTCTCGGCACTGGTCGGTGGAGTGGCATCGGCGGTCGGCATCGCCTCCCACGACAGGATGAGGCGCGTGCTGCGGGGAGTCGTCAGCGAGGCGGGGAACCAGGCGCTCATCTCCGCCCGCAAAATCCACGTGCGCGGCCTCCAGTCCTCGACCTCCAACCTGGCCCTCGCGGTCGCCTTCCCCGTCGCCCTGTACGGCCTCGGCGAACTGGGCGACCCGACCCTGGAGGAGGAGCTGAACCGGACCAACGCCCAGAACGCCTCAAGTGGCTCGAACTGCGCGTCGGGCGCCTGCGGCGGTGGTTCCTCAGGTTCGTCGGACAGCGTCTCCTACGGAGGGGGCGGTGACTTCGGCTCCGGCGGCTGGGGTGGAGGTGACTCCGGCGGCGGGTCGAGCTGCGGAGGGGGATCGAGCTGTGGAGGTGGTTGCGGCGGAGGTGGTTGCGGCGGAGGCTGAGCGATTCAAGCGAGCTCCGCGACAGTGATCTGAAAGTGACCTGAAAGGTCTGAACGGTAAGGATCGGGGCGGGTGTCACATGCCGATTGGTCGGCTGTCCAATCGGCTGAGGGCCTGAGAACAGCACTTCACGCAAGGACCCGTACTTCTTCTGACATTGGGGCGGAGGCCCCGTTCGCCCAAGAGGTGATTTGAGGATGGAAGTCGTGCTGTTTGTCCTGGCTCTTCTGATTCTCCCGGTGGTCGGCTCGACGGTGGTGGCGCTGCGCGCCGAACGGCGGCGGATCCTCTCGACCGGGTCCTACGACGGCCGAGAACCGCTCGGCCACTACGATCTGGCCTACCTGTCCGGCGAGTCCGGCCGGGTGACCGACACCGTGCTCGGCCTGCTGGCCAGGTCTAAGGCGATCCAGGTGACGCCGGACGGCGAGGTCAGTCGCGGGGTCGAGGGGACTCCCTCCTCTCCCGACGAGATCGAGCGGATCGTTTTCGACGCGCTCGACACCCAGGGCGGCTCCGCTCACGTGGTGCGGCTTCGCTCCGCGATCACCAACGACCCCGCCGTGCGCGGTTTGCGTGATCGGCTGAAAGGCCTGGGTCTGTTGCTGTCCTCCGACATCCTCGCCGGGAAGGCGAACGGCCTGTGGAGGAGACTGTTTCAGGCTCTCTGCCTGGAGGGCGTCCTGGTCGCCCTCGCGATCTACCTGTCCGGCGTCACCTGGTCGTTCTCCGTCGCCGTGCTGGTCGGCGTCGCCGTTTCCACATACGGATTCGTTCACTACAACCAGCTGAGGCATGAGACGGAGAAAGGTCTGAGCAACGCCGGACACGAGGCGCTCGCCGCCGCTCGCGGGGCCCACGCGCAGGGCTACGAGCGGTCAACTGCCCCGGAAGACTCCGAGATCGGTGTCCTGGTCGCTCTGTACGGCCTGGGCGAGCTGGGAAACCTCGTCATGTCGGTGGGGCTGAGAAATGATGGAGTGCCCAGACGGAGAGCCGGCGGCTCTTCCCTCAGTTTCCACGTCAGTGCCGACGGCTTCGGCATCGGCTTCGGCACTCGGGATCGGGAGTGAGGTGACAGTGGCCGGATCGGGATCGTTGGGGGTCGGGATCGGGTGGCGGCCGGAGATCGACCTGACCGTCGAGCGGCTGCCCGGCGTCGACTTCGTGGAGGTGATCGCGGAGAACGTCCGTCCCGACCGGCTTCCCGAGTCGTTGCGGGTGCTCCGTGCCCGTGGGGTCCCGGTGATCCCGCACGGGGTCGGGCTGGGGATCGGCGGTGCGGAGCCGCCGGACCCGGCCAGGCTGGCGCATCTGGCGGCCTGCGCGCGGGCCCTGGACGCCCCTCTGGTCAGCGAGCACCTGGCCTTCGTGCGGGCGGGCGGCATGGAGGCGGGGCACCTGCTGCCGGTGCCGCGCACCAGGGCCGCCCTCTCGGTCGTCGTGGAGAACGTACGGCGGGCCCAGGACGCGTTGGCCGTACCGCTGGCGCTGGAGAACGTGGCGGCCCTTTTCGGCTGGCCGGAAGACGAGATGACCGAGGCGCGGTTCCTGGGTGAACTGGTCGAGGCGACCGGGGTCGGGCTGCTGGTCGACGTGGCCAACCTCTACACCAACCAGGTCAACCTGGGGCTGGGGGCCGTCGCGGCGCTGGACGGTCTGCCGCTGTCCGCGCTGGCCTACGTTCATGTGGCGGGCGGCCACTCCCACCACGGCCTCTGGCATGACACCCACACCACCCGCGTCCCCGACGACGTGCTGGACATCCTGTCGGAGCTGTGCGCCAGGGTCGAGCCGCCCGGCGTGCTGCTCGAATGGGACGGCGACTATCCCAGCGACGCCGTGTTCGAGACGGAGCTCGGCCGCATCCGCGGCGCGATGAGCCGTGCCTGACCGTTCCTCGGAACCCCAGGCAGGCGCGCGGGAGGCGTTGGGGAGGGCTCAGGCGGAGCTGGTGGCCGCTCTGGTCGCGGGCGGCGAGGTGCCGGAGGGGTTCGACGCGGGGCGGCTGCGGGTCCAGGAGGCCGCGCTGATCTCCAAGCGGCGCGGGACGGTGGCCCGGCTCAGACCGGACCTGGTCGCGCTGCTCGGCGGCGGCTTCGTGGCGGAGTTCGACGGTTACGCCCGTGGCCGCCCCAAGCCGCAGGGGGGCTCCAGGGCCGACGCCGCCGATTTCGCCGTCTGGCTCGGGGAGAGGGGGCTGCTGCCCGAACCCGAGCCGGAACCCGGGCGGCCCGCCCGGCCTCGCCGAGGGCTCTGGTTTCTGCGAGGGTTCCTCCGAGGTCTCTCTCGATCTTGAGATTGCGCGCTCGAGAGAGGGGCGGGGCTGGGGAGTCTGTCCTGTCCTGCGGTGAGGTCTGCGGCCCGTGGGGCGCTTCTCGCGCTTGAGCACGTTTTGGCAGCCTGTGCCGGGGATACCCTCTCTGAGGTGGGGGGAGTGCGTTGCCTTGATGGGTCATATCTGACCGTTACACCGGTGGCGTGCCGGGACAGCATCGGTTCGCCGTACGAGATCACGCTCGAACTTCACCGGGACGGCGCGCTGTACGGGACGGTGGGCGAGCGGTGCGGCTGGTTCCTCGCCAGGCTGGCAAAGGGCGTCGCGGAGGCTCGCGCGGGCCAGCAGGAGCAGTGGCCGGACCCCGACGACCGCTTTCCCGAGGACGAGGAACTGTTCGCCTTTCGTTACCGGACGAGGAAGGGGATCGTCAGCGGCGGCGAACTCCGATGTCAGCTGCGCACCATCCCGATCTGGATCCCCGGGCGGCGGGGCCCCGCCGGAGAGTGGCGGCTGGCGAGAAGGGCCTTCTTGGAGGCCTGGGGCGGCGGCGGGGTCGGGATGCGAGCGGTGCTCACCTCTGCTGAGCTGGGAGCCTTCGTGGACGGTCTCCTCGCGGAGGCGGAGGAGTGCCTGGGGGCGCAGAAGTCCGGCAACTCATCCAGAACCCCGATAGAGGGGGCGGAGAGGTCCCCGGGGCGGCGATAATTGCCTGTCAGCGCCCTTCGACGGTGGGCGTTTAGGGGAGGGCTCCAATGGGCGTGCGTGATCTCGTCTACCGGCTCTACGAACGACGGCTTGAGGGAAAGCTGTCCCGGCAGAGCGAGATGGTTCCCCGGCATGTCGGGGTGATCGTCGACGGGAACAGGCGTTGGGCGCGCTCGATGGGTCTCGACGACGTCAGCCGAGGTCACCGCAAGGGTGCGGACAAGATCTCCGAGCTGCTCGGCTGGTGCCGGGAGGCCGGGGTCGAGGTGGTCACCGTGTGGCTGTTGTCCAGTGACAACATCAATCGGCCCAAGGACGAGCTCGACCTGCTGATGAAGATCATCGAGGACGTGGTCCAGGAGCTCGTCGCTGACGGATGGCATATCAAACCCATGGGAGCGCTTGATCTCCTGCCCGATCACACGGCCCGTGTCCTGAAAAACGCAAAAGAAGCAACATCACACCGTCCGGGTTTGATTGTGAACGTTGCCGTTGGGTATGGAGGAAGGCGTGAGATCGCTGATGCGGTGCGCTCCCTTCTCCAGGAGCACGCCAGCAAGGGCGCGAGCATCGAGGACCTCGTGGAGGTCCTCGATGTTGAGCACATCGCGGAGCATCTCTACACGCGCGGCCAGCCCGACCCTGATCTGGTCATCCGGACCTCGGGAGAGCAGAGGCTGTCCGGCTTCCTGCTCTGGCAGAGCGCCCACTCCGAGTTCTACTTCTGCGAGGCCTACTGGCCTGACTTCCGCAGAGTCGATTTCCTGCGGGCTCTCCGCTCCTACGCCGCGCGGCATCGGCGGTACGGCTCCTGAAACAGGACATGAACACCCGCTTTCGGCCAGGATTGCCCTGTTGGAAGACGGGTATTCAGGACGTACCGTAACAAGTAGGCGGGCGCAGCTCGCCTACTCCGGAGAGGGCCCACCTTTGCGTCACGACCTGCCAAGGAGGGCCGGCCATCGGTGCCTCCTCGGCAAGCCGCGAGCGTGGTCCCGGGTCCGGTCCGCATCCCAGCTCATGGCAGGGCGCCCCCCATGGCGCCCGGGGGAGAACGCGTGGCAAACCCTTCGTCCTCACCCACGTCGCCGGTCACCAATCGGCGTACGTACGTCCTGGACACTTCGGTCCTCTTGGCGGATCCAGCGGCGATAAGCCGTTTCGCCGAGCACGAGGTCGTCCTCCCAATCGTCGTCATCACCGAGTTGGAGGGCAAGCGCCATCATCCAGAACTCGGATACTTCGCGCGCAAAGCGCTGAGGTCTCTCGACGACCTGCGGGTGACACACGGACGGTTGGACGAGCCCATGCCGATCGGTGAGGGCACCATCCGGGTGGAGCTCAACCACAGCGATCCGTCGATCCTTCCCGTCGGCTTCAGGCTCGGCGACAACGACACCCGCATCCTGACCGTGGCACGCACGCTCGCCGCCGAGGGACACGACGTGGTGCTGGTCTCCAAGGACCTGCCGATGCGGATCAAGGCCGCCTCGATCGGTCTCGCCGCCGAGGAGTACCGCGCCGAGCTGGCTCCCGTCGAGTCGGGCTGGACGGGCATGGCCGAGCTTCAGGTGACCACGGAGGACGTCGAGGCGCTGTTCGAGCACGGCACCGCCGAGCTGCTTGAGGCCCGCGACCTACCGACCCACACCGGTCTGCGGCTGCTGTCAAGCCGCGGCTCCGCGCTTGGCCGGGTGCTGCCGGACAAGTCGGTCCGTCTGGTGCGCGGCGACCGGGAGGTCTTCGGACTGCACGGCCGCTCCGCCGAGCAACGCATCGCCCTCGACCTCCTGATGGACCCCGAGGTCGGCATCGTCTCGATGGGCGGAAGGGCGGGCACGGGCAAGTCGGCCCTGGCCCTCTGCGCGGGTCTCGAGGCGGTCCTCGAGCGCCGTCAGCACCGCAAGGTCATCGTCTTCCGCCCGCTGTACGCCGTCGGCGGCCAGGACCTGGGCTACCTGCCCGGTTCTGAGAACGAGAAGATGGGCCCGTGGGCGCAGGCCGTCTACGACACCTTGGGCGCGGTCACCACGCCCGAGGTGATCGAGGAGGTCATCGACAGGGGAATGCTCGAGGTGCTCCCCCTCACCCACATCCGCGGCCGTTCGCTGCACGACGCCTTCGTGATCGTGGACGAGGCGCAGTCGCTGGAGCGAGGGGTGCTGCTCACGGTCCTGAGCCGGATCGGCGCCAACTCCAGGGTCGTGCTCACCCACGACATCGCCCAGCGCGACAACCTGCGGGTCGGCAGGCACGACGGCGTGGTCGCGGTGGTCGAGAAGCTCAAGGGACACCCGCTTTTCGCCCACGTGACGCTGACCCGTTCCGAGCGTTCGCCGATCGCCGCGCTGGTCACCGAGATGCTTGAGGACGTCACGCTGTAACGGGCGGCCCGTGTGATCACGGGGGGAGCCGCACTCCTTTGGCCGCGAGATCGCGGTACTCAAAGCAGGTGTGCTCCCCCCACGTCTTCGGCTGGCCGGGGAACAACCGGGTGACCTCGACGCTCCAGATGCTCTCCTGCTTGTTCTGCCGGATGGTGCAGGTGATCTGGGCGAGTCCTTCCCTGGACATCTCGTGCCCGCCCGTGACGATCACGCTCAGCCGGTAGCCGAGGTTGCCCGCCGGGTCGTTGCGCTGGTTGTCGTCGTGATACCTGGTGGTCTCGGTGCCGTGGTGGCTGAAGTCGTTGAGTGCGCTGGTCAGGCCCTTGATCGGCAGCTGCTTCCCCGTCCTGAACCTCGGCAGCTGCTTTCCCGCCCTGAACAGGGTGTCGACGATGTTCTTCGCGGAGTCGGAACCCACCGGGATCTTTTTGGGCACCAGGCGGCCGTCGCTGAGTAGGTAGACCGTCACCCATGTGGGGCTGTAGCTGATCACCGGAGGGCGGCCCAGGCCCCGCACCTCGGTCGGCGCGATCCCGCACGCGCCCAGCGTCAGAACGGCCGCGAGCAGGCAGGTGAACCGCCGTACGCCGTGCCTTGCCTTCTTCGTCGTGCGTCGTCTCATGCGGGGGGCAGCCAGACCGTGAAGAGCGTGCCCGGGTCCTGAGGGCGCACCGAGATGGTGCCGCCGTGCAGGTGCGCGTTGGCCCGCGCGATGGACAGGCCGAGCCCGCTGCCGTCGCCCCTGGCGCCGGCCTTGTAGAAGCGGTTGAACACATGGGGTAGGTCGGAGGGCGGGATGCCCTTGCCGTGGTCGCGCACTTTCATCTCCAGCCCGTTGGGCGTACTGCGGGCGGTCACCACGACGGGTGGCTCGCCGTGGCGCAGGGCGTTGCCCACCAGGTTCGCCAGGATCACGTCGAAGCGCCGCGGATCGAGGGAGAAGGCGAGGCCCTGCGGCACGTTCACCCGAACCTGGTCGAGCCAGCCTCGCACCTCCAGGCAGTCACAGATCGCGTCGGCGATGTTCACCGTGTCCAGGTGCAGCGTGGCCGTCCCCGAGTCGAACCGGCTCGCCTCGATGAGCTGCTCGACCAGGGTGCGCAGCCGCCCGATCTCCTTGAGCACCAGCCGTACGGCCGCCGCGGGCTCGCTGGGCAGCCGCTCGGCCTCCTCGGAGAGCATGTCGGTCACCGCCGTCATGGCCGTCAGCGGGGTCCTCAGCTCGTGGGACACGTCGGCCACGAACCGCCGGGACATCGCCTCCAGCGAGCGCAGCTCGGAGACGCTCCGTTCGAGGGCGGCGGCCGTGTCGTTGAACGTCGCGGTCAGTTCGGCCAGCTCGTCCTGGCCGTGCACCGGCAGCCGGGTGTCCAGGTGGCCCGCGCCGAGCGCGCGGGCCGCGGAGCCGAGCCGCCTCACCGGGAGCAGCACCCGCCTGGCCGAGAGCAGGGCCACCGCCAGCGCGATGAACAGCATGATGGCTCCCGCGGCCGCCAGCGGCTGGCGAAGGTCGTTCAGGAGCTGTTCCTCCTCGGAGAGGGGAACGAAGACGAAGACGCTCATCCCGGTCGGCTGGGCCGTGTGGATCGGCTCTATCCGCCACACCGGGGTGCCGATGAGCAGCCACATCCGACCGTTGATCCGCTGGCGTTTGACCACCATCTCGCGGTCGGCCTTGGCGACGAGGTCGGAGGGCACATCGCTCATGCTGAAGTCGCGGTCGGGGTAGTAAAGGTAGTTCTCCTGCGGGGAGCGGGGGTCCTTGTAGCGGACGACGACGTCGCCGTTCGGCCTCCGCAGGCTCTTCTGCAGCCCGTTGATCTCCGCGTCGGTCGGCGGGCTCTCACCGGGCCAGAGGCCGCCGATCGGCACCCTGATGCCCTCAAGGGTGTCGCGCACGTCGCCGACCGCCACCTGCTCCGCGCGCGCGATCACGCGGGTCCTGACCAGCTCGTAGCCGATCCCCGCGACGAGCGCTGAGGCCGTGACGGCGATCAGCGTGAAGGTGATGATCAGGCGCCCGCGCAGGCCGGTGTAGATCCGTCTCACGGCGGGCTGAAGCGGTAGCCGAAGCCGCGCACCGTGTGGATGAACTCGGGTTCCGCGGGCACCGCCTCGATCTTGGCGCGGACCCGCTGGACACAGGCGTCGACCAGTCGGGAGTCGGCGACGTGGGTGTGGTCCCACACGGCCCGCAGCAGGTACCTGCGGTTGAGCACCTGGCCCGGGTGGCGGACCAGCTCCAGCAGCAGACGCAGCTCGGTCGGGGTCAGGTGGACCTCCCGGCCCGCGAGCGAGACCTTGAGCGCCCCCCGGTCGACGACCAGGTCGCCGAAGGTGATGCGGTCGGAGGCCAGCGACTCGACCCTGCGCAGGACGGCGCGGATCCGGGCGTCGAGCACCCGGGGCTCGACCGGCTTGATCACATAGTCGTCCGCCCCCGCCTCAAGGCCGACGACCACGTCGAGGTCGTCGCCCCTCGCGGTGAGCAGGATCACCGGAAGCTGGTCCAGCTTCCTGATCCTGCGGCACACCTCGACCCCGTCGATCCCGGGCAGCATGACGTCCAGGATGGCGATCTCGGGACGGCGTGACCGAATGTGGTCAAGCGCCTCCTCACCGCTGCCGTACGAGGTCACGGTGTGGCCCTGACGGCTCAGCGCCAGCTCGAGCCCGGTCCGGACCGAGGGGTCGTCTTCTACAAGGAGGATGCCAGCCACGCGGTCATTATTGTTCCAATGCCCGATAGCACCCGCCACGTCACGAAACTGTGACGTGGGTCAGGCGAGATCAAGACGCTGCTCTGCCAGCCTTGATGAGGACACTTCCCCCGGAACAGGGGCCCGCGGGACGGGTCACATTAGAAAAATGTGATTAAAATCACATCTGTCCGCTAAACCCCGGGAAAGACCATGTAACCAGGCAGTAAGTCACACAAAAACCATTGGACGTCCCGGGGAACACCGACCAACTCTCCCGTTCAGGTTGCGGACCACCCCCCTGTGCACGGCAAGCTCATAGGTCGTGAGTTCAGGATCACCGTACTTGAAGGAGCGCTCGGCTCCCCGCCCCCGCCGTACGACCCGGCAGTCCGCCCCGGCCAAGGCGTCGGGATGCTGACTCCGAAGCGTGCCGTCATTCTTGGCGCGGTGCTCCTCGTCGTGGTCGGCGGCGGAGGTTTCACCGTCCACACCGCGATCCAGAACGCCTCGGCCCCGGCCTCGGAGTCCGCGCTCTCCCTGGACGACATGGCCAAGATGTTCGGCGGCGGCGACCCGTTCGCGTCCGACCCCAAAACCGACGTGCTGAAGGCCCAGGCGGCCCAGGCGCTCAAGGCCGACGAGCTGAAGGCCACACGCGACGACCGCGACCCGCTCGACCCGATCTTCATCCCCAAGGAGGCGCCGGGCGGCGGCGGCTTCGACCCCAAGGAGCTCCCGCCGGGAAGCTCCAACCCGACGGGGAACAAGGCGATCGGCAAGCAGATGCTCGAGGCGCGCGGCTGGGGCGACCAGTGGGGCTGCCTGGAGAAGCTGTGGACCAAGGAGAGCGGCTGGAACGAGCGGGCGATGAACCGCTACAGCGGCGCCTACGGCATTCCGCAGTCGCTGCCCGGTCACAAGATGTCCAGCGCGGGCGCCGACTGGCAGACCAACGCGGCCACCCAGATCGAGTGGGGGCTCGGCTACATCAAGGGGCGTTACGGCACGCCTTGTGGTGCTTGGGGCCATTCCCAGGCCACGGGCTGGTACTGAGACTCCAAGAGTCGGCAAGTCTGACCGCCTCAGGGACGCGGACATCGCACGCTTGGCCGCATGGATGTGAAAGTCAGCGTCGTAGTACCGGTTTACAACCCCGGTGATACCGCCGACGCGTGTATCCGTTCGGTGCTCGAGCAGTCGATGGTCCCTGAGGAATACGAGGTCATCTTCGCCGACGACGGATCGGATGACGGGATCCAGCTCCGCCTCGACGCCATCGCCGCCGTCCGCTCGAATGTCCGGGTCCTCCATCTCGGGCGGACCGGCTCGCCGATGCGCGGCCGTAACGTCGCCATGGCGGTCGCCAGGGGCGAATACGTCTACCTGCTCAACCAGGCCGACCGCCTCGAACGGGCCGCCCTGGAGCGCATGTACGCCCGCGCGGTCGAGACCGACGCCGACATCCTGATCGGGCGGCTGGTCGACGGCCAGGCGCCGCCCTCCAAGATCTTCGAGCGCAACCGGGAACGCGCCGACCTGCTCAGGGACCGGCTGCTCACCCTGCTGACGCCGCACAAGCTCTACCGGAGGGAGTTCCTGGACGCTGAGGCGCTGGCCTTCACCGACCCGGGAGGCCTCATGGCCGAGCAGACCTTCGTCACGCGGGCGTACCTGCGGGCCAAGGTGGTCACCGTCCTCGCCGACCAGGTCTGCTGTCATCTCGGGGAGCGTTGCGAGCCCGAGGAGGACCCCTACGTCCACGGCGCGGAGTTACGTGAGCTCCTCGACGTCGTCGACTACGAGGTTCTCCCGGGACAGCGGCGCGACCGCATGTACGCGCACTGGTTTCGCACCGCCGTGCTGCGGCGCCTCGCCGGGAGTGACTTCGTCCTGTCGTCCAAGGACAGGGCGGCGACCTTCACGACCCTGCGCGAGCTGGTCGTCCAGCGCTTCCCTCCGCGCCTTGATCGCTACCTGCCCGTTCACCTGCGCGTCCGGGCGGCGCTGCTCCGCGCGGGCAGGCTCGACCAGCTCCTCCTGCTCGCCCAGGCCATGCGCGGCACCCGGTTGCGGGCCGAGCTCAAGGACCTCCTCTGGGAGGACGGCGCGTTCACCATGGAGCTCAGCGTGGAGATCGTCCGCGCGGGCGGTGACCCGGTGCGTTTCGTCCCGCACGGAGACGACGGCCTGATCTGGGAGCCTCCCGTCCCCCTCGACGGCCTCGCCCTCCCACCCGAGCAGGCCGACGTCACCCACGCCGCCTCCAGGGCCAGGTTCGAGGTCTACATCAGGCACGAGGACACCGGGCTCATCTACTTCCTGCCCGTCACCTGCTCGGTGACGCGCAGCAGGCACCGCAACGGGATCAGGCTCCAGGTCACCGGCAGGGCCAGGCTCGACGCCGCGTCCGCCGCCCTCGGCGCCCCGCTGCCCTCCGGCCTGTGGGAGATCCACGTGCGCATGTACGGCGGAGCCAACCAGGCCCGCGCCCGGGTGACCGGCTCCCCGTTGAACTGCACGGGGACGCTGGCCAACCACTCAGAGCGCCTGGTCATCCCCTGGTGGTCCGACCGGGGCGAGCTGGGCGTCTGCGTCGAGCCCCGCTCGTTCGCCGAGTCGATCGTGCTGGTCTCCCCGGGGGCGACGGTCACCCCGCAGCGTGACCACGTCTTCGTTGTGGTGCCGGTGCCGTACGTGCCGCCGAGCGGGGGACCGCCCGCGGAGCTGGTGCTGCGCAGGGCGTCCAGGGGGGAGCACGAGATCTGCGCGCCCGCGCTGGTCGAGCCCGGCGTGCCGGGGCAGCTCGCCGGGCGGCTCATCGCCAAGGTGCCGACCCGGCGGATCTACCGCGAGGGCTTCCTCGCCCCCGGCGACTGGCGGCCGTTCCTGCGGGTCGAGGACCGGGAGGTCGGGCTTCGTTTCAAGGTCGGGATGAGCTTCGGCGGCAGGGTCGAGGTCCGCGCCGCCGTCGCGGCCGGGAGGCCGGCCTTCCGCTACCCGCTGTTCAAGCGCGTCGCGCTGCGCATCCCGGGAATCCGCAACGCGATCAGGGTGACCAGGACCGTGCAGCGGCGCTACACGGCGGGCTGACGTCCGCCGCGTTCTCGCCTTCGAGTGGCGCCCGTCGCCATATCGCAGGGGGTTTCTGTGTGGACGGTCATCGGCCGCCGAGCTGGTGCAGTCGCAGGGCGAGCTGGATCTCCAGGGACCTGTCCGGGGTCTGCCAGCCGGGGCCGAGGAGCTGCGCGACCCGCTCCAGGCGCTGGGTGACGGTGTTGACATGGATGTGGAGGGTCTCGGCCGTGCGGGAGAGCGAGCACCCGGTGCCGAAGTAGGCGGTGAGCGTGCGCACCAGCGCGGTGCCCCGCCGGGCGTCGTAGTCGAGCACGGGCCCGAGGGTCGACAGGAGGAACGCCTCGACGTCGTGCCCCTCGCCGACGAGCAGGCCGACGAAGCCCAGCTCGGCGGCGCTCGCGCCCTCTCCCGCCCTGCCCAGGGCCAGCAGGGCGTCGGCGCAGCGCCTCGCCTCCCGGTGGGCCGCGCCGACCTCGGCGGGGCCGCAGACCGGACCGCAGGCGCCCGCGGTCGCCGGGCGGCCGAGGGAGGCACTCAGCTCGGCCGCGACCCGCCTGGCGAGCCTGCCTGGGTCGTCGCCGGGCAGCAGCAGCACCACCTCGTCCCCGCGCTGGGCGGCCAGGCCGTGGTTCAGCGCGGCGTGCGAGGAGGCCCAGAATCCCGCGCGTTCGCGCTCGTCGCCGTGGCGGGCCACGACGACCACGTGGCTCGCGTCCAGGTCGACGCCGACCCTCCTGGCCCGCTCGGCCAGGCCGTCCAGGCCGGGACGGGCGATCAGGTCGTCGAGCAGCTCGCCCCTGACCCGTCCCTCAGCCTCGGCCACGGTACGGCGGAACAGCATCAGCAGCGCGGTGACCAGCGCGGCCCGTTCGAGGATGCGCTGGTCGGTGTCGGCGACTCGCTCCTCGGCCCGCAGCACGAGCGTGCACAGCGGCTCCGCGCCCACGTCGACGGATGCGACCAGCAGGTTTCCCCTCCTGACCGTACGGCCGAGCGCGCGGGACGACCGTGCGGCCTCCGCGATCACCGTCGCGACGTCGTCGCGCCCGTCCCCGGTTGGCCGGTCCGCCTTGAGATCGTCGGGATCACCGGCGATCGGCCGCCCCGCGTCGTCCAGCACGAGCAGCGAGCCGCCCAGCACCTCGGTCACCACGGCGGCGACGTCCTCGACCCCGCCGCCGCGCAGCACCAGCCCGGCCATCCGGTCGTGGGCGAGCGCCGCCCGCTCGACGGCCCCGCTGTGCGCGCTCGCCTGCAGGTTCGCCTCGCTCAGCTCCTCAAGGGCGTTCCTGGTCTCCTGCAGCAGCCTGGCGTTGTCGATCGCGACCGCCGCGTGTGCGGCCAGCGAGCTGAGAAGCACCACCTCGTCCTGGGTGAAGGGCCGGACGCTCCGGTTGGCCGCGAACAGCACGCCGATGACCCGCGCGCCGAGCTTGAGCGGCACGCCCAGGATGGCGACCAGGCCCTCCTCGATCACGGCGTCGTCGATGTCCGCCTTGTGGCGGAAGCGCGCGTCGGCGAAGTAGTCGGCCGTCGAGTACGGCGTCGCGGTCTGCGCCACGAGGCCGCCGAGACCGGCACCCATGGGCAGCCGGAGCGCCCTGAACTTGGCCGAGACAGAGCCGTCCGTCACCCGCATCCAGGTGTCACCCCGGTCGGGGTCGTGCAGCGTCATGTAGGCGGCGTCGGTGCCCAGGAGCTGCCTCGCCCGGTGCACGATGGCCTCGAGCACGGCGTCCAGATCCCGCAGCCCGGCCAGGTCGCCCGCGGTGTCGAACAACGCGGACAGCTCCGCCTCGCGCTTGGCCCTGCGCCGCAGCAGCGCCCGCACCCTCAGCGCGGCGAGCTTGGCGTCCTCCAACTCGGCCAGCGTCTCGGCGTCCGCCCCCGTGCTCCTGGCGGCCAGGACGGGCCCCTCGAACTCGACCGCCGACGCCTCTCTGGCCAGCAGTTCGAGGAAGATCCGCGTGCTCATGACATCCATTGTCGCGCCTGCGTCCCGGCCGCGTGGGGTCAGCGGGCCGTCCAGCCGCCGTCGACGGGCAGGGACGTCCCCGTGACGAACGAGCCGTGCGGGCCGCACAGGTAGGCGACCAGCTCGGCCACCTCCTCCGGCTCGATCAGCCGCTTGATCGCGGCGGAGGCGAGCATGATCCGCTCGACGACCTCGTCCCCGCCGATGCCGTGACTCCTGGCCTGGTCCTCGATCTGGTTCTCCACCAGGGGCGTGCGCACGTAGGCGGGGTTCACGCAGTTGGAGGTGACGCCGTGCGCGGCGCCCTCGAGGGCGATGACCTTCGACAACCCCTCAAGGGCGTGCTTGGCGGTGACATAGGCCGACTTGTACGGCGAGGCACGCAGGCCGTGGACCGAGGAGATGTTCACGATCCGCCCCCAGCCCCGCTCGTACATCCCCGGCAGAACCGCCCTGACCAGCAGGAACGGCGCCTCGACCATGACCTTGAGCATCTTCGCGAAGACCTCGGGAGGGAACTCCTCGATCGGCGCCACGTGCTGGAACCCGGCGTTGTTCACCACCACGTCCACGTCGGCGGGGAGCACGTCCACGAAATCCGGCGCGGACAGGTCGGCGATCACCGGTGTCCCGGAGATCTCCTCGGCCACCTTCGCCGCGCCCTCGGGATCCCTGTCGACCACGAACACGTGCGCCCCCGCGGTGGCGAGCCGGTGCGCGCACGCCCGCCCGATCCCGCTGCCCGCCCCGGTCACCACGGCCCGCCGTCCCGCTAGGTCAGTCATGACGCCGAATCTAGGCAACGGCCGCGACCTCGCCCATGTCGCCCCCCGACACAGTCCGCCCCCGACCTGTGTGCTCCGTCTCCTCGCCGTACGCGGACTCGCCCCGCGCGTACGGCGGCGTCGCCGGGTACGCGGGGAGGGCTCAGCGGACGGGGTAGCGGATGATGGTCCGCACCTTCTCCGGCGCGGTGCGCTCGAGGTTCGACAGGTAGATCTCGTGGTGCCTGCCCGCGAGGCTCAGGCCCTGCTCCGCGATGAACTTCATCAGTTTCCCGACCGTCGCAGGCTCCTCGCTGAAGGGGCCCGTGTGCAGGATCTGGGCGGACCTGCCCTCGGCCAGGGTCGCCAGCCGTATGTCGTCGACCCGCGCGGAGGGCTTCTTCCTCCGCACGGCGGCCACCGCCCGCTCGACCATCTCGGCGGTGACCTGCTCTGGCTGGGGGATGAGGGAGGTCCATCGCATGGACGTCAGGTCGCCGGGGTCTCCCTCCCAGAGTCCTTCGAGCGGGGCGACGGAGAAGGTCAGGGTGGGCTTCAGTTCCGCGCGGACCGCGTAGGCGACGCCGTACATGGCCTCGACGGTGCTCCGGTAGCGCTCGCCGGAGGGGGCTCCCGCGCCGTCGGCCATGAGGCAGGGGAGTTCGGGGACGTCGAGAAGGGCCGGAACGTCCTTGGCCGCGTAGAGGTCGCGGTGGATCTTCTTCATGACACCAGGCTGGACTCTCCCGCTGTGGGAGAGTCCAACCCTCGGGCGGTCAGACGGTCGATCAGGGGCAACGGTCGTCGAAGGGAGCGTCAAGCCCCGCGCGGGCGGTCAGACGGTCACCGGGTAGGTCAGCGTGAGCTCGTCGCCCGGCAAACCGCGAATGCCCCAGTTGACCTGCGGAGATTCCATGATCACGATTTCCAGGTCCTCGGCGGGGAGGTCGAGCTCCTCCTGCGCCCTGGCGAACAGGGTGCGGATCAGGTCGCGTTTCGCCTGGTCCGACCTGCCCTGGAAGCAGATGATCTCCACGATCAGGTAGCGCTCGCTCCGCTGCGGGCAGACGAAGTCCTCGGCGTCCAGCAGCAGGAAGCGGTGGAACCGCTTGTCGGCGGGCAGCCGCCACACCTCGGTGAGGCACCCTTGCACGGTGTCGGAGAGCTCCTGGCGCCTTTCCGACCAGACGTCACGACGACCGTAGAACTTGATCTGTGTCATGCGCGGGAGTCTCCCAGTTCTTCCGTCCCGGACGGTGATCGGGTCATGGAGAGCACGTCGAGCAGGGCGTCGAGCTGCTCCTCGGTGAGGGTGCCGTTGGCGACGTGCCCGCGCTCGACGACGACCTCCCTGATGGTCTTGCGCTCCGCCAGGGCCTGCTTGGCGATCTTTGCGGCCTCCTCGTAGCCGACGTGCCGGTTGAGCGGCGTGACGATCGAGGGGGAGGATTCGGCGTACTCGAGGAGGCGGTCGGTGTTGGCGGTGATGCCCTGGACACATCGGTCGGCCAGCAGCCGGGAGACGTTGGCGAGCAGCCGGATCGACTCCAGCACGTTCCTGGCCATGACGGGCAGCGCCACGTTGAGCTCGAAGTTGCCCGAGGCCCCGGCGAAGGCGATGGCCGCGTCGTTCCCGATGACCTGGGCCGCGACCATGCACACGGCTTCGGGAATGACCGGGTTGACCTTGCCCGGCATGATCGACGACCCGGGCTGGAGGTCGGGAAGGTTGATCTCACCGAGCCCGGCACGCGGTCCCGAACCCATCCAGCGAAGATCATTGGCGATCTTGTTGAGTGAGACGGCGACCGTGCGCAGCTGGCCGGAGAGCTCCACGACGGCGTCCCGGGCGCCCTGTGCCTCGAAGTGGTCGGGAGCCTCGGAGAACGGCAGCCCGGTGGCCTCACGGAGCTTCTCGATGACCTTGGCGGCGAAACCGGGCGGGGTGTTGATCCCGGTCCCGACGGCCGTGCCGCCCAGCGGGAGCTGCACGAGGCGCGGGAGCGCGCCGCGCACCCTGGCGATGCCGTTGTCGATCTGGGTGGCGTAACCGCCGAACTCCTGGCCGAGCGTCACCGGGGTCGCGTCCATCAGGTGCGTACGGCCGGACTTGACCACCTGCTCGAACTGCAGCGACTTGTTCCTGAGCGCGGTGGCCAGATGCCGCAGGGAGGGGATCAGGTGGTAGGTCACCTCGGTCGTCGCGGCCACGTGGATCGAGGTCGGGAACACGTCGTTCGAGGACTGCGAGGCGTTGACGTGGTCGTTCGGGTGGACGGGACGGCCAAGCCGTTCCTCGGCGAGGGTGGCGATCACCTCGTTGGCGTTCATGTTGGAGGAGGTGCCCGAGCCGGTCTGGAAGACGTCGATGGGGAACTCGGCGTCCCACTCGTTCTCGGCGATGTCCGTCGCGGCCTCGGCGATCGCCACGGCCATCTCCTTCTCGAGCACCCCCAGCTCGGCGTTGACCTCGGCGGCGACCGCCTTGATCAGTCCGAGCGCGGCGATGTGCGGGCTCTCAAGACCGCGCCCGGAGATGGGGAAGTTCTCCACGGCCCGCTGCGTCTGCGCCCGCCACTTCGCGCTTGCCGGAACCCGTACGTCGCCCATCGAGTCATGTTCGATCCGAAACTCGCTCATGGCTCCAGTCTGCGTCCTGCCCCCCGAAGCCCGAATCCACCCCGGGAATCCCCACACCACGACGTTCCCCGCGCGACGTTCCCCGCACCACGAGGTTTCCCACGCCGCGACGTTCCCCGGGCCACGCTGTTTCCCCTGCGCCACGGTGTTCCCCGCGCTGCGCCGTGGGCCGTCCATGCTCCACCGTGTGCGAGGTCTTTCACGGCGCCGGTACGGCGAGCAGCGGCATGGGCCTGTTCGGCGCCGGTGTACGGCGCGCGACCGGAACGTTCGCAGCGGTCGCGAACGTCCACGGCGATACGCTCGGTGCCCGGTCCGGTGGCCGGGCACCGTGTTTCGTCAGCCGGTGAAGGCAGAGACCGCCAGGATGACGATCACCACCAGGGCGAGGGCCGCGACCCCCATGAGGACGAGCACGCCGACCCGGCTCCTGGACGAGGAGGTCTTCTGGGACGCCTGGCCGTTCTGGGCGGGCAGGCCGTTCTGGCCGGCGATCGCGAACAGGTCGGTGCCGAGGCCGGAGGGGGGCGGGGGACCTCCGGCGACGTCCCCGGGCTGTCCGGGCTGTCCGTACTGTCCGGGAGCCCCAGCGGGCTGCCAGGGGCCCTGTGGTGCGGCCCCCGGGGCGCCGGACGGCCCTCCGAGGCTGCCGGGCCGGTCGTTCGGTGACGCCCCTCCAGGTCCTTCCGGCTGCCGGTTCCGCGGAGCGCCGGGTCCCGGCGCGGCCGGGAACGCGTGCGGTGCCGTGTCCGGGTACTCGTCGTGCCCGGGGGCCGGGGGGAATCCCCGCCCCGGGGCCGCCGGGGCGCCGGAGGCGGCCAGGCCGGGTCCCGCGACCGGTGTTCCGAGCCCAGAGGGAGCGGGCCGTCCGGCGACCGGTGTCCTGGGCGCGGAGGCGACAGGCTTCTCCGGGCGCGCGCCCGCCGGTGAGGCGGCGGGGGAGGACGGGGAGGGAGCGGCGGCCGATCCAGGGCCAGGGGGCAGGCGCAGGCCGCCCTTGGGGCGGATGACCAGCACGGTGCGGTCGGCGTCGAACCCCTCATCCTCCGAGGCGCCCTCCAGCGCAAGCGGCTCCGCGTCCTTCGCGGCGGTGCCTGCGGGCTTCGCGGTGGAACTCGCGGGCTTCGCGGTGGCACCTGCGGGCTTCGCGGGCGCAGCCCCGGTGGATTGGGCCTTGGCGGCTCCGGCGGCTCCGGTCGAGCTTCCGGCGGCTCCGGCGGCCTCGGTAGAGGGGGAGGACGTCGAGGGAGAGGACATAGTGGACGCGGCCGGGGCGGCAGGCGCGGGGGCCGTGCTCGCGGGGGTGCTCGCGGGGGTGCTCGTGGGAGTGTCCGCCACGGTCCTGAGCATCGCGATCGCCAGGGCGTGCGACGGCCGTACCGTGTAGTCCCTCTCGAGAAGCTGCTCGAGCACCGGGCGCAGCGGTCCGGCCTGGGTCGGTGTGTCGGCCTTGTCGGTCATCAGCGCGGCCAGGGTCTCGGCCACAGAGGACCGCTCGTACGCCGGGCGGCCCTCGACCGCGAAGTACAGCGTGGCGCCGAGCGACCACAGGTCGGACTCGGGCCCGGTGTGCTCCCCGCGGGCCCGCTCCGGTGCCGTGTATCCGGGGGAGCCGATCACCATGCCGGTTTTGGTGAGGCTGCTGTCCCCCTCGGCCTTGGCGATGCCGAAGTCGGTGAGCACCACCCGGCCGCTTTCGGTGATCAACACGTTGCCGGGCTTGACGTCGCGATGGAGCACACCCTGGTCGTGGGCGGCGCGCAGCGCGCCCAGCAGGTCAACCCCGATCTCGGCGACGAGCCGGGGCGGCAGGGGTCCCTCCTCCTCGATCACCTGCTCCAGGGAGCGTGCCTGCACGAGCTCCATGATGATCCAGGGGCTGTCGCCCTCGACGATCGCGTCGTGGACGGTGGCCACGGAGGGATGGCTGATGCGGGCAGCCGTACGACCCTCACGGATCATGCGCTCCCGAAGTTCGGCGCGTTGTGCTTCGCTGAGCCCGGGTTCCTGACGGATCTCTTTGATCGCGACCTCGCGGCCGAGGGAGCGGTCATGGGCACGCCAAACCGTGCCCATCGTCCCCCGGCCGAGCGGTGCGATCAGCTCGTAGCGGTCAGCGAGCACGCGCGTCTGCTGTTCCGGCATGAGAAGAAGATAGCGATTCTTCCTTGAAGCTCGCTTTATCCTCGCTTACGGAGGTCTCTGGGCCACAGCTGGCGCGGAAGCACCAGGCGGATCAGTGGCGTAATGAACCGAACAAAAGGGTGAGGCTCGGGGAGCCGCTCGACCGGCTTGCGATGCACGCCCTCCGCGGGGCGGCGGTGCAGGCGAGGCGGGGGCACCGGTGCAGGCAGAGGTGCGGGAATGAGCGGCGGAGGCGGCATCGGCGCCGAGCCCGCACGGTGCAGCCCGCGGTGCTGCGGGCGGCGGTTGAACGAGGGCAACGAGGGCACTGTGATCGTCGCGGTGCTTCTCCCACTCCTGCCCACGGTCCTGGAGAGCGGCTCCTCAGCCGTCCCGCCCGCCGCGACCCTGGCGAGCATCATCGAGGCGCGCACCGCGTCGAGCCTGACCGCGGGGTCGATCATGAGCAGGCCGCGCAGCACCGGGGTCAGCGGTCCCGCCTTCTCCATCGGGATCGGTTCGCCGCTGGTCAGCGCGGCCAGCGCGGCGGCGGCCGTACGGCGTCCGTGCAGGCCCCTGCCCTCGACGGCGGTGTAGAGGGTCGCGCCGAGCGACCACAGGTCGGCGGAGGGGGTCGCCTTCGCGCCGAGCACGCGCTCGGGGGCGATGTATCCGGCGGACCCGAGCACGATGCCCGCCTGGGTGATCGACACGTCGCCCTCGAGCGCGGCCAGGCCGAAGTCGGTGAGCACCGCGCGGTCGTCGGTCACCAGGACGTTGCTGGGCTTCACGTCACGGTGCAGGATCCCCTTGGCGTGCACGGCCCGCAGCGCGCCCAGGACCTGGCGGCCGATCTCCGCCGTCTCACGTGGCGGCAGCGGGCCCCGGTCCTGCAGGAGCTGCTCCAGGGATCTGGCGCGGAGCAGCTCCATCACGATCCAGGGGCGCTCGTCCTCGGTCACGACGTCGAAGACGGTGATCACCGAGGGATGGGCGACCATCGCGGTCGCCCGTCCCTCGCGCTCGGTCCTGGCACACAGCTCCGCCCGCAGGTCCTCGTCGAGGACGAGGGGCAGCCGGACTTCCTTGACCGCGACCTCGCGGTCAAGCAACTCGTCGTGCGCTCGCCAGACGGTGCCCATGCCACCGCGCCCGACCGGCTCGAAAAGCCGATAGCGCGCTGCAAGAAGGTATCCGGACGGCGCACGCATGTGGGGCAGCTTACCGATTTGCGTAATGCGACCAGTAGAGACCGGGCCGAAACTTCTTGCGATCTTAAGTCAGATTTTCGTGCTCGTCGCTGTCGAGAAGCGCTGCTTCACATCGTTCCAGTTGATCAGCGACCACAGTTTCTCGACGTAGTCGGGGCGCACGTTACGGTACTGCAGGTAGTAGGCGTGCTCCCAGGCGTCGAAGACCAGCAGCGGCGTGGTGTTGATCCCGACGTTGCCGTGGTGGTCGTAGACCTGCTCGACGACCAGGCGGCGGCTGAGCGGCTCCCAGGCCAGGATGCCCCAGCCGGAGCCCTGCACTCCGGCGGTCGCGGTGGTCAGCTGCTTGCTGAAGGCCTCGAACGAGCCGAAGTGCTCGTCGATGGCCGCGGCCAGCTCGCCGTCGGGGCGGTCGCCGCCGTCGGGGGAGAGGTTCTGCCAGAAGATCGAGTGCAGCACGTGGCCGGAGAGGTTGAAGGCGAAGGTCTTCTCCAATCCGACCAGGCCGCCGAACTCGCTCTTGTCGCGGGCCTCGGCCAGCCGCTCCAGGGTGTCGTTGGCGCCCTTGACGTAGGCGGCGTGGTGCTTGGAGTGGTGCAGCTCCAGGATCTCGCCGGTGATCGCGGGCTCGAGCGCCGCGTAGTCGTAGGGCATATCCGGAAGGGTGTACTCACCCATGAAGGTCTACCTCCTCGTTGGTCAATGCTCCGTCGACGCTATTGCCGGAATACATGCATGCGCATCGGACCTATGACCTAGGTCTCTTGGTAGTTGCAAGCAATTCGCAATTACATCATGATGGCAAGTGTCAGTTGGTCCAGAGGGGGTCTCGCGCAGCCGGGACGGCGTACGGCGCGGCGCCGCAGATCGTGCCGTCAGAGTCGTTCCACGCTGAGGATCGTTGAGCCGGTCCACGCGGTGGCGTTCGCACCGCCGCCGCGGCGCGAGACTTCCGACCACCTGTCGGCGTGTGCGGTCGCCGGTGCGCGCGGACGCCAGGGCGAGTGCGGATGCGGGGATACACGCGGACGCCTGGGTGTGCGCGGCAAAGGGGATACACGCGGTCGCCGGGGCTGCGCGGCCGGGGGTGTGTGCGGCGCGTCAGGGCCGTTCAGGCACGTCGCGGATCCCACGGGATGGGAATGGGCAGGGAGCCTCGCCGAGGGGCCCCTGGAGGGGCTACAGGCCGCTGGAGGACCATCCTGTCCAGGACTCCACCTCGATGAGCACGACGGGGCCCCGCGGAGGCCGGTCGCGGTACTGCGGGTAGCGTTCGGCGAGTCGGGCGACGGCCCGTTCCCAGGCCGCCCCGCCCTCGACGATCCTGGCCCTTCCATCGGCGCGCACCCACCACAGCCGCGACCAGTCGTCCTCGTAGTGGTCGACCAGCAGGCACACCCGGTCATCGGCGGCGATGTTGCGCAGGCGGCGCAGATTCGTCGTGCGCTTCGGCTTGTGGTCGACCGCGAACGCGATCGTGTCGCCGTCGACCTCGAAGGTCACGGGGACGAGATGGGGCGTGCCGTCCGCGCCGACCGTGGCCAGCCGCGCGACCCGGGCGGCCAGGAACCTGTCGCGTGCCTGGAAGGCGTCCATCCGGCCATTGAAACAGGCCCCCGTCGGCCTTCCCGGCAGGCGCCCCGCCGGCCTTCCCGGCAGGTTCTCCGTCGGTCTTGTCCGTGAGCTCTCCGGCGAGCCCGGTGGGTCCGTGCCCGCCGGGAGAAGCGCCCGGATCGGGCGTTCCCCGGGCGTTCCCCGGGGGAGCCCCGCCCGGCCGTCACCGGGCGTCTGTCATTCGCCGGTGAGCGGAAACGAAGGCCGGTTTTCCGGCGAACCCGGCCTTCGTTCCCGCCGGGGGTCAGCGGCGGCCGATGGACAGCACCGGGCCGGTCGTGTCGGTGAAGAAGTCGTCTCCCTTGTCGTCGACGACGATGAACGCGGGGAAGTCCTCGACCTCGATCTTCCAGACCGCCTCCATCCCCAGCTCGGGGTACTCCAGGACCTCCACCTTCCTGATGCAGTCCTGGGCGAGGCGAGCCGCGGGGCCGCCGATGGAGCCGAGGTAGAAGCCGCCGTGGGTCGCGCAGGCGTCGGTGACCTGCTTGGAGCGGTTGCCCTTGGCGAGCATGACCATGGAGCCGCCCGCGGCCTGGAAGCGCTCGACGTAGGAGTCCATCCGGCCCGCGGTCGTCGGCCCGAAGGATCCGGAGGCGTACCCCTCCGGAGTCTTGGCGGGACCGGCGTAGTAGACCGCGTGGTCCTTGAGGTACTGCGGCATCTCGCCGCCCGCGTCGAGCAGCTCGCCGATCTTGGCGTGCGCGATGTCGCGGGCGACGACCAGCGGGCCGCTCAGGGACAGGCGGGTCTTGACCGGGTACTTGGTCAGCTCGGCGAGGATCTCCGGCATCGGGCGGTTGAGGTCGATCCGCACCACGTCGTCGGACAGGTGTTCGTCCGTGGTCTCGGGCAGGAACCTCGCCGGGTCGGTCTCCAGCTGCTCCAGGAAGACGCCCTCGGGCGTGATCTTGGCCAGGGCCTGGCGGTCGGCGCTGCAGGAGACCGCGATGGCGACGGGGCAGGAGGCGCCGTGCCGGGGCAGGCGGATGACGCGGACGTCGTGGCAGAAGTACTTGCCGCCGAACTGGGCGCCGATGCCGAGCTTCTGGGTGAGCTCGAAGACCTTCGCCTCAAGCTCGGTGTCACGGAAACCGTGGCCGCTGGGGGAGCCCTCGGTGGGGATGGCGTCCAGGTAGCGGGCGCTGGCGTACTTGGCCGTCTTCAGGGCGAACTCGGCCGAGGTGCCGCCGACGACGATCGCCAGGTGGTACGGCGGGCACGCGGCGGTGCCGAGGGAGCGGATCTTCTCCTCCAGGAACTGGAGCATCCGCTTCTCGTTGAGGACGGCCTTGGTCTCCTGGTAGAGGAACGACTTGTTGGCGCTGCCGCCGCCCTTGGCCATGAACAGCAGCTTGTACTCGTCGGCGTGGCCGTGCGGGTCCTCGGCGTACAGCTCGATCTGCGCGGGGAGATTGGAGCCGGTGTTCTTCTCCTCCCACATGGTGATCGGGGCCATCTGGGAGTAGCGCAGGTTCAGCTTGGTGTAGGCGTCGTAGACGCCGCGCGAGACGTGCTCGGCGTCCGCGCCGTCGGTGAGCACGTGACGGCCGCGCTTGCCCATCACGATCGCGGTGCCGGTGTCCTGGCACATCGGGAGCACGCCGCCCGCCGAGATCGAGGCGTTCTTGAGCAGGTCGAGCGCCACGAAGCGGTCGTTCCCGCTGGACTCGGGATCATCGATGATCTTGCGGAGCTGGGCCAGGTGGGACGACCGGAGGTAGTGGGAGATGTCGTGGATCGCCGTCTCGGTCAGCAGTCGCAGCGCCTCGGGGGCGACCTCCAGGAATCTGCGGCCCGCGGCCTCGACGACGCGCACCCCCTCGGCGCTGATCAGACGGTATGACGTCTCATCCGGACCCATGGGGAGCAGGTCGGTGTAGTCGAACTCGGGCATCGTCTTCGGTCCTCCGTGCCGGGGGCCTTCTCCGGTCCCATAGAGGGTAAGCCCTGCCGATCGCGCCCTTTCGCCGTGGTCGGGCGCGGGAACGTCCTTCTCGGCCTCGGTCTCCGCCGATCTTTCGCCGACCAAAGCGATAAGAGATGAGAAAAAGGGATTTTATATAAATATTGATCTTTTGTGGCGTCTCATGCCCCTCTGCTTCCGAAGACTCAGAGGAAGCTGGAAGTGAGGCCGGGCCGGGCCCGGTGAAAGCCGGAGGACGTCATGCAGATTATGAGCAGCAACATCGTGATGCTCGCGATCCTCGCACTTCTCGTGGTCGCAGGGCTCGCGATCTCGCTGATCGCGATCGCGCTCGCGACCATCAGGAGTGTCGACGGCCAGGTTCCCCAGCAGCCCGCCGACATCTCGAAGGCCGAGCAGCGCAGGCGGCAGCTGGAGCAGATGGAGCTGCCCCGGCCGCGGACGGACTCCGACTCTACGCAGGCCCACGAGAAGCTGTCGCACTGAGGCCGACGACGATTCCGGTGACCACCAGCGCCGCTCCGAGCAGGTCGGGCGCGGAAGGCGTCGCCACCCCGAGGACCGCCCCCGTCGCGATGGCGCCAACCGGGATGAGCCCGGCGAACAGGCCCGCGGTCCCCGGCCCGAGCCGGGGCAGCGCGTCGTACCAGAGCAGGAACGCGGCGGCCGTGACGACCACCCCCTGGTAGCCGAGCCCGAGCGCCTCGGCGGAGGTGGGCACGCGCAGCATCGCCGTGCCGTCCGCGATCAGGCCGATGACCACCAGCAGCGGTACGGCCGCCGCCGCCGAGTAGGCGGAGACGCGGACCGCGCCCAGCCTGGGCAGCAGCGGGATGGCCAGCAGAGAGAAGGAGATCTCGCAGCCCAGCGCGCCCAGCGACCACAGCAGCCCGGCCAGGTCCCCGCTGCCCGCGCCGGTGGCGAGAACCGTCCCCGCGGCCACCACCGCGGCGCCCCCGAGAAGCCGCGCCGAGGGACGCCCGCCGAACAGGGCGAGCACCAGCGGGACGGCGCCCAGCACGGTGCCGACCAGCGCCGGGCCGCCGCGCCTCGTCGCCTCGATCACGCAGACGTTGAAGAGCACCAGCCCGAAGAGCGACAGCGCGGTCAGCAGCGCGGTCTCGCGGGGCGTCGGCCGTACGAACCGCAGGCCCCTGACCCGCGCGACGGCGAACAGCACGCAGGCGCCGCCGAGGTAGCGCAGTGCCTGGCCTCCGTAGACCGGATAGTCCTCGATCACACCGGAGACGGCGGCCAGCGTTCCCACCAGCGACATGGCCACGGCCGCCTGGCACAGGCCGCGGAGCCGAGGGCGGGGAAGGACGATGACATCTGCGCTCATGTCGGGAATGCTAGGAAGCAAATGGTTCCCCTGGCGGGTCCAATCATCATGGGAAATCGAGGACCAATTGGCCGATCTGCATCTGGTCGTCGACAGGGCGGCGGGCGGGATCGCCGACCAGATCGCCCGCGAGCTGCGCGAGGCCGTACGGCACGGCAGGCTGACCGCGGGGGCGAGACTGCCCGCGAGCAGGGAGCTGGCCAGGGACCTCGGGCTGTCGCGCGGCGTGGTCGTCGAGGCCTACGAGCGGCTGGTCGCGGAGGGCTTCCTGATCTCCAGGGTCGGTGCGGGCACCGTGGTCGCCCCCGCCGCGACCAGGTCCCAGGACGCCTCGGAACGCGACCCCGTCGTTCCCGCCTGCAGGCCGTACTACGGGCGCCGCTCGACCTCCCCCGACCTGAACGCCTTCCCGCGCGGGCGCTGGCTGGCCGCCATCAGGCAGACCCTGGCCACCCTGCCCTCCGACGCGCTCGACTACGGCGACCCGGGCGGCGCGCGGGAGCTGCGCGAGGAACTGGCCGCCTACCTGCGAAGGGTCCGCGCGGCCGACGTGACCCCGGACAACCTGGTGATCGTCGGCGGAGTCGCCCAGGGGCTGTACCTCACCGTCCAGGCCCTCGCGGGACGGCTTCCCCAGGCCCTCACGGAACGACTTTCCGAGGCCCTCGCGGGAGGGCTTCCCCAGGACCTTGAGGGACGTCTTTCCCAGGGCAGGGCCGTACACGACCTGGACTGGTTCGTCGACCGGATCGCGAACCCCGCGCCGAGGCCGGGCCGTGTCCGCCTCGCGGTCGAGGACCCGACCAGCCTGCGCCAGCTCCCGCTGCTGCGCGCCGCGGGCGCCGACCTGGTCGCGGTCCGCGTCGACGAGGAGGGCGTCGACATCGGCGCCCTGGCCGCGAGCGGGGCGCGGGTCGTGCTGCTCACCCCCGCTCACCAGTACCCGACCGGGGTCGTGCTCGCCCCGTGCCGCCGCGCCGAGCTGATCGAGTGGGCCACCGTGACCGGCGCGACGATCCTGGAGGACGACTACGACGCGGAGTTCAGATTCGACCGCGACCCGGTCGGATGCCTGCAGGGACTCGCCCCCGACCGGGTGATCCTGGTGGGGAGCGTGAGCAAGTCCCTGGCCCCGGGGCTCAGGCTCGGCTGGGTCGCGGCCCCCGCCGAGGTCGCCGAGTCGATACGGCAGGTGCGTGGCGAGCTCGACCTCGGCTCGCCGGTGATCGAGCAGCACGCGCTGGCCGACCTCATCAGGACCGGCGACTACGACCGGCAGCTGAGGAGGATGCGCAGGGAGTACCGTGCCCGCCGCGACGCCCTCGTGCGGGCGCTGGCCGAGCACCTTCCCGAGATCACCGTGCGTGGCGTCTCCGCCGGCCTGCACCTGTTCGCCGAACTGCCCCGGAACTGGGACGAGCTCTCCACCGTCGAGACCGCCCAGGCCTGCGGCCTCGCCGTCGAGCGAGTCGCCCCCATGCGGCACGCCCCCGGCCCGCCCGCCCTGGTCATGGGCTTCGCCCAGCTCCCCGCACACCGCGCGGACGATGTCGTCCGCACCCTCGCCGAGAGACTTCCACGCTGACCGGCGGGCGGACGAATCCCGTTGAAGACCCCGTGGTCAGTCAGACCACGAGCCAGGTCTCACCGGAGGCGTTCACCCGCATACTCATGATCAGAGGAAGATCTGGTCGACGCGGACGGCGCGGTCTCCTGGGATGACGATCGGGGCGGCCACCTCGACCACGCGGCCACGGGAGAGCATGCGGCGAGTGATCGCGAACACCGGGACCCCGCTGCCGATGGCGAGAGTCGCGCTTTCCTCCGCGTCTGGCATCCGGACGGCCGTCTCCTCGGTGATCTCGTCCACTTCGATGCCCAGGCTTCTGAGCTGGGCGAGATTACCTCCAGGCCATGGCTCGTTCTGCGGGTCGGCTACGGCAGTGCCCTCGACGTCGGCGGCCAGCAGACATGATCGTGACATCTGAGACGGGACGCCTTTGGCGTAGAAGACGAACCTGCGCTCCAGCACCCTGACGCCGGAACCGACGACGAACAGGTCGGCCAGGAGTGGGTCAGCGATGATCCATCGGTAGGCCTTGTCGAGGCGGTATTCCGACCACGTGACGCCCGCGTCCCTGGTGAAGGAGGTCTGGGGCACGGTCTGCGGACCGGCGTCGGCACGGTAGCGGTCCATCGAGATCCGGCGCACCGGCGGGCGTTCCCGGACGGTGGTGCCGCCCCGGCCGCGTGTCTCGACGAGTCCCTGGCTTTTCAGGTCGTCGATGGCCTTGCGGATGACGATCTCGGAGACGCCGTACCGCTGAGCGAGGTCGGCATGTCTGGGCAGCCGCGCTCCCGGAGGGTAGTCACCTCGCAGGATCGCCTCACGCAGCTCGGCTGCGACGTGCTCGTAGGCATGACCCCGCACTGGCTTCCTCCTTCTCGACGCGGAGATCTTCGGTGAACGGCTTGACAGGCACGATACCGGGCCTCCATTCTCGTATACGTCAATAGCTTAGCGTATACGAAAACGAAGGCCGGTGACGACTCCACGTGATTCGGTACATCTCGCATGCCTGACCTTGCGATGGCGTGATGAGTGCTGGCGCCTCCATGGACTACGTCCGACCGAACCACGTGCCAATGCTTGCTCAGTATCGGCCCGAGCGGGCCACCATGCGAATGATCATGACTGTCTCGGACATGGCAGTCCGCATCGAACGAAGAGTCCGAATTCTTTCCCCATACGAGGTGGACCTGCCCGGACGTCGTGATCGCCGGACAGGCCCTTGATCGCAAAGGAGTGCGCCCCATGGAGAATGCCAGGTCCCTCCCGACGAGCCCGGCGATCCCGGGCTGGCGGCTGATCATCAGTGACGCCGGGCGATTCTGGGCCATCCGCCAGACGCCCTTCCCGATCGCGGCGATGCGGGCCGGAGCCGATCCGGCGGTGGACGCCGACACCTTCGCCGAGGTCCGGGCCATGGTGGAGCGGCAGGAGGAGATCGCCCGGCAGGTGACCTCGTGATCGGGCGCCTGTCTCGGCCGCCGGGACGCCACCGCGCCGGACAGCCGCACACCAGCGTGCACCGCCGCCTGTGGGATGGTCCGGCTCGTGCCGAAGCCGAGCGGATGGAACGTTCCCATCCCGCCTGGCTGGTCCTCTACAGCCTGGGCACCCGCCGCTTCTACGCCCTGGCCACCTGGCCAGCGTCCGAGTCGGTCATCGTCTGCGACGACACCGCCGCAGGGCTGGAGGAACAGATGCGTGAGAAGGAGACGGCCCTCACCTGGCAGGCGCCGCCCACACCCTCACCGCCGTCCCCGGGCGTGTTCCCGCCCCCGTCCCTGGCCAGGCGCGGCGGCATCGCCTCCCCGGCACCCGTCGCCCCGTCCCCGAGGCGGGCCGCCGTACCGCGTTCCTCCCGGAGGGCCGCATGACGCCCACCCCGGCCCCTCGCCCCGAACAGTCGGACCCCGCCGCTCCGGACTCCGGTGTTGCACGGCAACGATGCAACACCGTGCAACAGGCCCACCCCGGCTGGCTGATCTTCCACAACTCCGGAACCGGTGCCTGGAGCGCCTACCGGCGGACCTTTCCCGATAAGCAGGAGATCGCGGCGGGCGTCAGGCTCCTGATCAGGGCGGACTCGGCCGAGCGGCTGGAGGGGAAACTGGCCGCCCAGGCCGAGATCCTGCCCGCCCCCGAGCCGCTGCCGGGCATCTCCTGGACCTTCCTGCGGTCCTGACCCCACCCGGTACGGCGCCGCGAACCTGCGGCAGGCCGTACCCCTTGAACGTGCGATCCGGGAGGAGGGGCCCGGGTCGCACCTCCTCGTGCGGTTCCCGGAACACACCGGGGAAGCGGGAACCGCACGAGGCCATACCGTGCGCCGGTGCGGCCTCGGGTGCCCGGTCTGGACCCCACATCCGGTCGGGCACCACTCCGGCCCTCCAGAGACGGCCGACACGCCCCACCCGCACCCAAGACCCCCGTCGCGCCCCTTCACCCGAAAGCCTTCAGCCCCCGTTAGGAGAAGAACCCGTGAAAGGCATCGAGATCACCATCGAAGCCCTGCTCACCCCCTCCGAGGTCGCCGCCCTGTTCCGGGTGAACCCCAAAACCGTCGCCCGCTGGGCCAGAACAGGAAAACTCACCTCCGTGCGCACCATCGGCGGCCACCGCCGCTACCGGGAAACCGAGATCCGCGCCCTGCTGACCGGCGAACACCCCTACCCCTGACCGGGGATGGTCCCCCGTACTGGGCAAATGTCGCTTCGAGCGTGCTCCGCTCCCCTCGCACGTGGGGACGGCCGTGGTGGCGCCCTGCCCGCGTCGGCGAGGAGGGCGGCCGGGGGTGTTGTGGGTGTGGGGGCTTGTGGTCGGGCGCGCTGTGTTGTAACCCTCCGATTACGACGTGGCCACGGCCGTCGTGACCGCCGTGGCGAGGATGGAGGTGGCATGAGCGGAAGATCGGGCGGGTACGGTGCGGGCGGCCGGTGTCCCGGCGGGGCGCGAGGCCGGGGCTCGCGTTCCTGTGGACCACGAGGCCGGGAGCGGTCATGACCCTTGTCCCGGCGGGCAGCGCCACGCTGGCGCCCTGGGCGTTGTGGATCACCCCCGAGTCGGCGGGGTGGACCTACACCGGGCTCCGTCTGCTCAACCTGTCCGGCGAGAGCGTGCGGTTCAGCACCGGAGACGAGGAGATGCTGGTCCTGCCGCTCTCCGGTTCGTGCCAGATCGAGTGCGACGGCGTACGGCTCGCCCTCGAAGGGCGGGTCTCCGTCTTCCACGCGGTCAGCGACTTCGCCTACCTGCCCGTCGGCGCGACCGTCCGGATCACCGGCGCGGGGCGGTTCGCCTTCCCCGCCGCCCGCGCGACCAGGAGCTTCCCCGTCAGGTACGGCCCGGCGCGCGAGGTCCCCGTCGAGGTGCGCGGGGCGGGCCAGGCCAGCCGTCAGGTCAACGGCTTCTGCGCGCCCGACGCCTTCGACTGCGACAAGCTCGTCGCGGTCGAGGTGCTCACCCCGGGGGGCAACTGGTCGTCCTACCCGCCGCACAAGCACGACTCGCTCTCCGCGCGCGAGGCCGTGCTCGAGGAGATCTACTACTTCGAGGGCGGTCCCGGATACCAGCGGGTCTACGGCACCCACGACATGCTGGCCGAGGTCTCCTCCGGGGACGTGGTGCTCGTCCCGCATGGCTATCACGGCCCGTCGATGGCGGCGCCCGGCTACGACCTCTACCACCTGAACGTGCTGGCCGGCCCGGCGAAGGAGCGGTCGATGACCGCCTGCGACGACCCCCGGCACGCCTGGGTCCGCTCCTCGTGGGCCGAGCAGGTCGCCGACCCCCGGCTGCCTATGACGAAGGCGTCCCGCTGACCCGCGCCCGCCGTCCCCGGAGCCGGGAGCGCGAACCCTCGGCGCAGGGGCGCGGCGCCGTCAGGCCGGGACGGGGCCGCTGTCCGCCGTGACCTCGACCTTCGGCTGGAAGCCTCCGGCCAGCGGCACGATCAGGGCGACCAGGATCGCGGCGGGCACGAACGCGGCCCTGGGGCCGACGCCGTCGTTGACGGTGCCGACCACGGCGGCGCCGACGAGGAAACCGACGTAGTTGAACATGTTGACCCGGGCGATCGCCGTCTCCGCTCCCGCGCCGAGGCGGCCCGCCGCCGAGAACGACTGCGGCGCGATGATCGAAAGCCCGACGCCGACCAGCCCGAACGCCAGGACGGCCACGAGGACGCCGGGGGCGAGAACGACGCCGAGCGTGCCGACCGCCGCGATCACCGCGCCCACGCGGACGACCGGGGCCGGGCCGTATCTGCGCACGGCGAGGTCGCCGGGGACCCGGGCGAGGAGCATGGCCGCCTGGTACAGCAGGTAGGCGAAGGGCACCAGCCAGCCGCTCGCCGCCAGGGCGTTCTTCATGAAGAAGGTGCTGTAGTTGGAGACCGCCGCGTCGCCGACGTACAGGAACGCCATGGCCAGGCAGAGCGGGATGATCGGCCGCCACGGCACCCTGGCCGCGACCCGGACCTCACGCGCCGTCGCCCGCTCCCCGTCCCGGTCGTAGAGCCGGGGGAGCATGACCGCCGAGATCGCGGCGCCGATCAGCACGGGCACGGTGAACGACCAGCCGAGGCCGACCCCGAGGGCGCTGAAGGCGGAGTTGAACCCGGCGCCCAGCATCGAGCCGACGCTCCACACGGCGTGGAAGCCGGTCAGCACGCTCATGCCGTACCGGCGCTCGACCGCGACCGCCTGCATGTTCATCGCCGCGTCGACCGCCCCGACGAACAGCCCGAACGCGGCGCTGAGCGCGTACAGCCCGGCCAGCCCGTCGTTCCACCCGGAGAGGGCGACGATGACGCAGACGCCCACCTGGGAGATCCGCAGGACCGGGCCGCTGCCGTACCTGGTGGCCAGCGGGGCGGCGACGGCGCTTCCCACGCCCGCGATCACCGGGACGAGCAGCAGGACGAGCAGCAGGTCGTCGTCGCTCAGCCCGAACCTGGTCTGCAGGTCGACCACGTGGGTGAGCAGGGTGGCGAAGCACAGACCCTGGACGAAGAAGGCGGCCCAGGTCGCCACTCGTGCCTGTCTGTCGCGCTGAGCCGGGAGGGGGGCGGGCGGCACAACGACCTCCATCAAACATGAGGAGTGTTCAGGTTTCCGTCAGGGTAGGGGCGCCGTCCCCGAGGGTCAATGGCCGTGTGGATGCCCTGTCCTTCAGGAGGGGAGGACGTCAAGCCGCAGTCTTCCAGGTACGGCCCCGCACCGGAAACCACGATGTGGCCGCCGGGACTATGGTCGAGGAGTGGACAGCTTCCCGCCTCCGGCCCCCCGTGATCCCGTGCACGAGCCACGCCCGGGAGACCTGAGAGCGGGCAACGACGACCGCGAGCGGGTGGCGGCCGTGCTGGCCGACGCGCTCGCCGACGGACGGCTCACCCACGACGAGCACGAGGAGCGGGTCGCCCTCCTCTACCGGGCCCGGACCCTGGGCGAGCTGGCCGTGCTCACGACCGACCTGCTCCCGCCCGAGGCGCAGCCGCTGCGGACCGATGTGCGTCCCGTCGCGGCGTTCTTCGGCACCCAGCGGCACGCGGGCCGCTGGGTCGTGCCGACCAACTTCTCCGCGACCGCGATCTGCGCCAACGTCACCCTCGACCTGCGTGACGCGGTGCTGCAGTCGAGCCACGTGACCCTGCGCGTCACCGTGATGGCCGCGACCCTCACGCTGATCGTCCCCGAGGGCGTCCGGATCCTGATGCCCGCCTCCGGCGTCATGTCGAGCAGGAAGAACCAGGTCCCGCCCTCCCCGGACGGGCCGGTGATCGAGATCACCGGCCTCGTCACCATGGGCAGCATCGTCGCCAAGTCGCCGAAGCGCCCCCGCCGCTCGTGGTTCCGCCGCTGACCGGCGACCGGGGAGACCTGAGCCCGCTGGGGGCGTGCGGTCACCACAGCGGTGTCCCGGGAAGGTGCTCCCCGCCTCTCGGGGAGGCGTCCCGGTTCAGCTGGCGTTGTCGAAGTTGATGGCGCTGTAGGCGCGCAGCTTCCCGAGCTGGTGCTCGCTCTGGATCTTGCGAATCGTGCCGGAGCGGCCCCGCATGACCAGGGAGTTGGTCACGGCCCCGCCGCCCCGGTAGCGGACGCCCTGCATGAGCTCGCCGTCGGTGATCCCGGTCGCGGCGAAGAAGACGTCGTCCGACCTGACCAGGTCGTCGGTGCTCAGCGTCGCGTCCAGGTCGAGGCCGGCGTCCAGCGCCCTGCGCCGTTCCGCGTCGTCCTGCGGCCACAGCCTGCCCTGGATGACGCCGCCCAGGCACTTGAGCGCGCACGCCGCGATGATGCCCTCCGGCGTGCCGCCGATGCCGAGCATCAGGTCGACGCCCGTGCCCGCGCGGGCGGCCATGATGGCCCCGGCCACGTCGCCGTCGGTGATGAGCTTGATCCGCGCGCCCGCCTCCCGGATCTCTCTGATGATCTTGTCGTGGCGCGGCCGGTCGAGGATCACCACGGTCACGTCGGAGGGCTCGCCGCCCTTGGCGCGTGCCACCGCGGCGATGTTGTCCGCGACCGGGGCGTTGATGTCCACCGCCCCCGCGGCCTCGGGGCCCGTGACCAGCTTGTCCATGTAGAAGACCGCCGACGGGTCGTACATCGAGCCGCGTGAGCTGACCGCGATGACCGAGATCCCGTTCGGCATGCCCAGCGCGGTGAGCCGGGTGCCGTCGATCGGGTCGACGGCCACGTCGCACTCGGCGCCGCTGCCGTCGCCGACGTGCTCACCGTTGTAGAGCATCGGCGCGTTGTCCTTCTCACCCTCGCCGATGACCACGACCCCGTTCATCGACACGGTGTTGATCAGCTGGCGCATGGCGTTCACCGCGGCGCCGTCTGCGCCGTTCTTGTCACCGCGCCCGACCCAGCGGGCCGCGGACATCGCCGCCGCCTCGGTGACCCGGACGAGTTCAAGGGCAAGGTTGCGATCAGGTGCGTGTTCACCTGTGGCGAGCGCGGCAGGGACGGACGTCTGATCGGACATGGCGGAGGGCCCCTCTCGTGGATTGCTGCACAACGATCGTAGTTGCCCCCCTCTAACCGGTCAGCGGAGGATAATGTCCCCACGATGAGCAGCGACACGGAACGGGTGGTGACAGGCGTGACCGCACGCACCTCCGAACGGGGTGCCGCGACGCGCGTCGCCCTCCTCGCCGCCGCCAGGGAGGTCTTCGTCACGAGCGGCTTCGCCGAAGCGGGCGTCACCGAAATCGTCTCTCGCGCCGAGGCCAGCGTCGGCAGCCTCTACCACCACTTCTCCGGCAAGGCCGACCTCTACCTGACGCTGTTCGACGAGTTCCAGGAACGGCAGGCCCAGCGGACCAGGCAGGCGGTCCACACGGCCCGCGCCGCGGGCGAGACCGACCCGATGCGGCTGTTCGTCGCGGGCGCCCGCGCCTACCTGGAGGGCTGCCTGGCCGAGCGTGAGATCTCCGCGCTGTTCCTGCGCGGGGACGGGCCGCCCGGGTTCGAGGTCGTCATGCGCGACAGGCTGCGCCAGTGGGCCAAGCGCAACGCGGCCCTGTTCGAGGGCGACGAGGGCCCGCTGGTCGTGGTGCTCACCGGGGCACTCGCCGCCGCGGTCTCCGAGGTGGCCCTGTCCGAGGACGAGAACGCCTCCCGCGCCCTCGTCGACGGAGTGCTGGCCATCATCGGGCAGATCCGGCGCCCCTGAGGCGGGGGCACCCTCCGGAACGGATAGTCTCGACGGTCGTGAGACGGTTCACTGAGGGTTTCTACGGATACGCGTTCGCGATGCTGGTCTGCCTCGCGGGCGTCGCTGTCTTCCTGCTGGTGACCCCGCAGAGCCGGACCGAGCACATCCCCAAGATTGACTTCTCCATCGACGTGGCCAACATGCGCCGTGCCGCGCCGTACCAGGTGTGGTCGCCGGACCCCGTGCTGCCGAACTGGGTGCCGACGAGTTCCAGGAAGACCGACGGCAAGAGCGCCGACGGCAAGCCGACGGTGACCTGGAAGCTCGGCTTCGCCACCGCCAAGCGCGCCCACGCGCTGCTCGGCCAGAGTGACGAGAAGCCCCAGGCGGAGTTCGCCAACCGGATGGCCAACACCGACCAGGCCGGGGGCAGCATCCAGATCAACGGGGTGACCTGGGAGAAGCGTTTCCGCGAGGACAAGAACCAGCGTTCCCTGATCAGGTTCCTGCCCGACGTCACGCTCGTCGTCACCGGCACCGCCCAGTGGGACGAACTGTCCGCCCTGGCCGGATCACTCAAGCAACAGACGAAACTCACCCCCTGAGACCCCCGGCGACTCACCCTCCAAAGGACACGGGGTCAGAAGGGGCTGTCCCCCGCGGGGTCGGAGTGCCTGCGCTGTGCCATGGCTGCCGCCAGTTTCACCCGCGCGCCCTGGAGCCACTCCTCACACAGCGCCGCCAGCTTCTCGCCGCGCTCCCACAGCTGGATGGACTCCTCCAGGGTGAGCCCGCCCGCCTCCAGACGGCGGACCACCTCGGTCAGCTCCTCGCGTGCCTGCTCGTACGACGGTGTCTTCTCATCGGCCACCTTCCCACCCTAGAGCGCCCCACCGGCCGTCGTCGCCGATCACCCGCCTGGAAGACTGGACCGGTGAGTGTTCGTTCTGCGATCTCTGAAGACATCCCCGAGCTGGTACGGCTCCGCCAGATTCTGGCCGACCGGATGGCCGTGGACGGCAGCTACCCGATCGACGACGACTGGCACGTGTCCTACGCGGAGAGTCTTCAGGAGCGGCTCGGCACCCAGGACACGGCCGTCTACGTGGTCGACGCCCCCGAGGGCGGACTGGCGGCCTGCGGGATCGGCCTCATCTTCGACCGGTTTCCCGGGCCCAGCCTGCCCGACGGGCGCTACGGCTACATCCAGGGCATGACGACCGACCCGGGGCACCGGCGGCGGGGGTACGGCAGGGCCATCATGGTCACGCTCATGGACTGGTACCGCGACAGGAACATCCGCAGGATCGACCTGCACGCCACCTCGGACGCCGAGCCGCTCTACCGGGAGCTCGGCTTCGCCGACGACGGCTACCCCTCGCTCACGTGGCGGAGTCCCTCCTGACGGTCACCCGGTCGTCGGGGAACCTGATCGTCAGCTCGTCGCCGGGGGCGACGTCGGCCGCCCGCCGTACGACCTCGCCCGTGGGGCGCTGCACGATCGCGTAGCCGCGTTCGAGGGTCGCGGCGGGCGACAACGCGATCAGGCGGGCACGCAGGTGCCCGAGGGAGTCCTCGGCGCGGTCGAGGGAGGCGGTCAGGGAACGTCTCGCGCGGTCCCTGAGCTGCTCGGCCCGCTCCGCCGCGCGCTCGATCTCGCGGACCGGGTCCGCCAGGGCGGGCCTGGAACGGACGGCGGTCAGCCAGGCCATCTCACGCTCGAGCCAGCCGCCCGCGACCCTGCGGCCCCGGTCGCGGAGCTGGCGGACGAGCGTGAGTTGCTCGCCCACGTCGGGCACGACCTTCTTGGCCGCGTCCGTCGGCGTCGAGGCCCGCACGTCGGCGACCATGTCGAGCAGCGGGTTGTCCTGTTCGTGGCCGATGGCGCTGACCACCGGTGTACGGCACGCGGCCACCGCCCTGACCAGCGACTCGTCGGAGAAGGGCAGCAGATCCTCGAGGGACCCGCCGCCTCGCGCGATCACGATGACCTCGACCTCGCCGTCCGCGTCGAGCTTGCGCAGCGCCTCGGTGACCTCGCCGACGGCGTACGGCCCCTGCACGGCGACGGGCTCGACCTTGAACCGCACCGCGGGCCAGCGGCGCCGGGAGTTCTCCAGCACGTCGCGTTCCGCGGCCGAGTCGCGGCCGCAGATCAGCCCGACCGTGCCGGGCAGGAACGGCAGCCGTCGCTTGCGGTCGACCCCGAACAGTCCCTCGGAGGCGAGGAGCTGGCGCAGGCGCTCGAGCCGGGCCAGCAGCTCGCCGACGCCGACCGGGCGCATCTCCAGGGCGGTGAACGCGAAGGAACCCTTGTTGACCCAGAAGTCCGGTTTCAGGTGCATGACGACCCGGGCGCCGTCCACGGGACGCGGGACGGTCGCCTCGTAGACACCGCGCGGGCAGGTGACACGGGCTGACACGTTGGCCACCGGGTCGCGCAACGTCAGGAACACCGTTCCGCCTCTGGCGGTCAGCTCGGTGATCTGTCCCTCGACCCAGACGGTGCCGAGCTTGCCGATCCAGCCGCCGACCATCTGCAGAACCGTGCGGACGGGGAGCGGCTGCTCGGGGGAGGTCTTCGAGGTCATGCTCGCAGAGCCTACGCGGCGGGCGTGGCTACTCGGCGGCTTCGAGTTTGGCCAGGCGGTTCTCGTACATGCGCACGACTTCGGGCCTGGCCGAGGTGGCCCGCTCGTAGGCGAGGATCTCCTGGATCTGCTCGGCCGACTTGCCGCGCATCCGGGCACGCAGAGAGGCGATCGTCAGCTCCGCGTAACCCGGCATCGGCTCCACAAGCGCGGTCTCCGCCTCGGACTCCGCCTCGACCGTTACCGCCTCGGGCTCCGCCGCCGCCGTCTCCGTGGCTTCCGCTTCGGCCGTCTCCGCCTCGACCGTTACCGCCTCCGGCTCCGCCGCCGCGGTCTCCGTGGCTTCCGCCTCGGCCGTCTCCGCTTCAGGCTTGGCCGTCTCTGCCTCGGGCTCGGCCGTGGCCGTCTCCGCTTCAGGCTTGGCCGTCTCTGCCTCGGGCTCGGCCGTGGCCGCCTCTGTGGTTTCCGGCGTGGCCGTCTCCGTTTCCGGCTCGGCCGTGGTCGTCTTCGCGGTTTCCGCTTCGGCCGGCTCCGTCGCGGCCACTGCCGCCTCTGGCTCCGCCGTCGCCTCCACGGTTTCCGTCTCAGCCGTCTCCGGCTCCGCGACCCTGGTCCCGGTGACCTCGACCGCGGCGGCCTGGGCCGTCTCGGTCTCGGTGACCTTGACCTCCGTGACCTCGATCTTCACGGCCGTGGGTTCCGCGACCTCCGGCTCGACGGTCTCCTCGGTCTCCGGCTTCGTGAGTTTCGGCTCCGCGGTTCGTGCCTCAGCCGCCCTGGGCTCGGTGACCTCTGACTTGACGGCCTCTGGCTCGGCGGCCTGCGGCTCGGCGGCCTGCGGCTCGGTGGTCTCGGCGGCGGGCTTGGACTTGGCGGGGGCGAAGATGACCGGCTCGGGGCGCGTCTTCGTGCCGTTTGCCTCCGCCCTGGACTCCTCGGCGTCCTTGGGCGTGGCCTTCTCCGGACGCGGAGCGAAGATCACCGGCTCGCGGCGGGCCGGCTTGGCCACGGTCTCCTCGACATGCTCCCCGGCCTCGACCTGCTGGTCGGCGGTCTTGCTCGCGCTCTCCTCCGTCTCCTCTTCCTGCCCTTGTCCGGCGATACGCTTGATCTTGTTCTTCACGCGGTCGCCGAGCAGCAGTGCCTGGCCGACCCCGCTCAGCGCGCTCTGGAGCACGTAGAGCGGCAGATCCTTGGCCTTCTCCTTGAACTCCTCACGGCTGGAAAGCGCCTCGCGCACGTTTCTGGTGACATTGCGAACGATGTCGGGGACTGCCATGTCGTCTCCCTGAAGGATCTGTATTGGTCGTTCCGTATGGCAAGTGTTAGGCAAGACTGTGCCTTATGAGGCCATAGGGCGAGTGGGCGGGCCCAGAGGGTGCTCCACGTAGCATGAGAACATGACTGCAGAGACCTCCGCGACCCGACGTGTACTTGTGGCGAAGCCCCGTGGTTACTGCGCCGGGGTCGATCGCGCGGTCCAGGCCGTGGAGAAGGCCCTGGAGCAGTACGGCGCGCCAATCTACGTCCGCAAGCAGATCGTCCACAACACCCACGTGGTCAAGACGCTGGAGCAGCGCGGAGCGATCTTCGTCGAGGAGACCGAGGAGGTGCCGGAGGGCGCCATCGTCGTCTTCTCCGCGCACGGGGTCTCCCCCGTCGTCCACGAGGAGGCGGCCAGGCGCAGCCTGAGGACGATCGACGCCACCTGCCCGCTGGTGACCAAGGTCCACAACGAGGCGAAGCGTTTCGCCTCCCAGGACTACGACATCCTCCTCATCGGCCACGAGGGCCACGAGGAGGTCGAGGGCACCGCGGGCGAGGCCCCTGACCACATCCAGCTCGTTGACGGCCTCGACTCGGTGGGCGCCGTCCAGGTGAGGGACCCCGAGCGGCTGGTGTGGCTGTCGCAGACCACGCTGTCGGTCGACGAGACGATCGAGACGGTCTCCCGGCTCAAGGAGCGCTTCCCGAACCTCATCGACCCGCCGAGCGACGACATCTGCTACGCGACCCAGAACCGCCAGGTCGCGGTGAAGGAGATCGCCGCCCAGGCCCAGCTGGTCATCGTCGTCGGCTCAGAGAACTCCTCCAACTCCAAGCGCCTGGTCGAGGTCGCTCTCGACCACGGGGCCGACGCCTCCTACCTGGTCGACGACGCCTCGTTCATCAGGGACGAGTGGCTCGACGGCGTCACCACGGTCGGCGTGACGAGCGGTGCCTCGGTTCCCGAGGAGCTGGTCGCCGGAGTCCTGACCCGCCTCGCGGCGCACGGCTTCGGTGACGTCGAGGAGGTCGAGTCCGTCGAGGAGAGCGTCCGTTTCGCGCTCCCGCACGAGCTTCGCAAGGACCTCCGCGTCACGCTCTGACCCGGTCCCGACGTCGTACGGCGGCGCCCAGCGCGGCCGTGCGACGTCGGTCCTCCGACGCCCGTCCGCCTGTCTACGGGGATCCCCGTTTCGTGCTCTGACCAGGCCCGAGGTGTACGGCGGTTCCTCGGAGCCCGCCCGTCTACTGCCCGTCGCGGGGCTTGCCGTACACCTTGGGCTCGAAGTAGCCCTCCGGCTCCGGGGCGAAGCCCGCGCCGTCACCGACCCTCGGGCGGGGGATGTCGGGGCCCGCGACCCGAAGTTCCTCGCGCAGCTCGCGGACGCAGGCAGCCAGGCCGCGTCGCCAGGCGACGACCAAGACCAGGAGCGAGCCGAGGAACAGCCACGGCGCGTTCGCGGAGAGCGCGGCGAACATGCCCAGCCCGAAGGCCTGGATCGGGGTTGGCGCGCTCAGGGAGCCGACGGCCTCGGCGATCAGCGTCGCGACGAAGAAGACCAGCGGCGGGGACACCACGAGTGAGAGCAGGTCCCGCCGGTTCACCAGCGCGACCGCGCCTCCGCATCCGGCCACGAAGGCCAGGCCGACCAGCGCGGACGGCCCGAGCAGAGCCTGAAAGACCCTGCCGGCCAGGGTGAACGCCAGCACGAGCGCCACCGCGCCTCTGGCGGTCAGCCGGATGCCGCCCTTCCGCTTTCGCTCGTTCACGCGATCACCTCGCCAAGCGGCTGCCCGTCTCGCTCGTCCACCACTCGCCCCCCTCGACCTCGGCCCTCATCGACCCCCCTTTTCCCGCCTGCGGTTTCCGGCCGCCTGCGGTTTGCGGGGAACAGCATCTCTAGGGCAGGTCGCTCGTCAACTTACCGTTCAGGCGGGAGATGGGAGACGGGCTTGACTCCTCTTCTCCCAGCAGTTCGGGTGAGGTCAGGGCCCGTGGCAGGTCCTCGACGCTCTGGGGGCTGTCCAGCTCACCGTCGACCAGCCCCAGATCGTTCAGTTTGCGCGCGCTCACCAGGACCCGGGTCTCCAGGGAGCCGACGGTGCGGTTGTACGACTCGACCGCGCGGCTCAGCGAGCGGCCCATCGTCTCCATGTTCCGCCCCAGGCTGCTCAGCCGTTCGTAGAGCTCCTTGCCCAGATCGAAGACCGCCCGCGCGTTCTCGCCGAGCACGGCCTGCTGCCAGGCGTACTGCGCCGTACGGAGCATGGTGATCAACGTGGTGGGGGTGGCGATGTGGACGCGCCGCCGCATGGCGTACTCCAGCAGCGAGGGGTCGCGTTCCAGCGCGGGCGCCAGGAAGGCCTCACCGGGGATGAACAGCACCATGAACTCCGGCGCCGGGCTGAACGCCTGCCAATAGGCCTTCGCCGCCAGCCGGTCGACGTGATCGCGCACGTGCCGGGCATGGGTGTCGAGCCGGGCCGACTGGTGGTCGGGGTCGGTGGACTCGGCGGCCTCCAGGTAGGCGGCAAGGGAGACCTTGGAGTCGACCACGATGTTCTTACCGCCCGCGAGCCGTACGACCATGTCGGGCCTGAGCGCGCCGTCGACGGTGGTGACGCTCGCCTGCTCGTCGAAGTCGCAGAACCGCTGCATTCCGGCGATCTCGGCGACCCTGCGGAGCTGGAGCTCGCCCCACCGCCCCCTGGCCTCCGGTCTCTGCAGCGCCCGCACCAGCGCCGTCGTCTGGAGGCGGAGCTGCTCGTTGCTCTCGCGGACGACGTCGATGTGCTTGGCCAGCTCGGCGTGGGCGGCCCGCTGTCCCGCCTGGGTGTCGCGCAACTGCGTCTCGACCCGGGCCAGGGTGTCCTTCAGCGGCTCGATCAGGTGCTCGACGGCCTGCTTGCGCTGCTCCAGCTCGCCGGCGGCCTCCGCTCGCCCCGCGGCGAGTCTGCTCTCGGCCAACTCGAGGAAGCGCAGGTTGTTGACGTCGAGCGCGCGCGCGGACAGCGCCTGGAACCGGTCGGCGAGCTGTCCTTCGACGTAGGCGAGCTTCTCCTCGGCGGCCTTCGCCCTGGCTTCGGCGTCCGCCATCCTGACGACGACGTCCGCCGCTCCCGAGGATGCGCGCGCCCGGCCGAGCAGGAACCCGATCGCGAGCCCGGCGGCGAGTCCTACGGCGAGTTGGAAGGCGAGCGCCATGACATCCACCACGGAATGATGTCAGGCCCGGTGGTTCCCGGCCTCCCGACACGCCTCGGCGGGTAGCACTGGGTGATTCGCCGTAAACTCGGCTGACGTGAGCCTGAGCATCGGCATCGTCGGATTGCCCAACGTCGGCAAGTCAACGCTTTTCAACGCGCTGACGAAGACCGCAAACGCCCTGGCGGCGAACTACCCCTTCGCCACCATCGAGCCCAACGTGGGCATCGTCGGCGTTCCCGACCCGCGTTTGGAGAAGCTGGCCGAGATCTTCGGCTCCGCGAAGATCCTGCCCGCGAAGGTCGAGTTCGTCGACATCGCCGGACTGGTCAAGGGCGCGTCGGAGGGGCAGGGGCGGGGCAACCAGTTCCTCGCCAACATCCGCGAGACCGACGCCATCTGCCAGGTCATCCGGGTCTTCACCGACCCCGACGTGACCCATGTGGATGGCGGCGTCGAGCCGGGGCGCGACATCGAGACGATCAACACCGAGCTGATCCTCGCCGACCTGCAGACCCTGGAGAAGGCGATCCCGCGTCTCCAGAAGGAGGCCAGGACCAACAAGGACCGCAAGGCCGCCCTGGAGGCCGCCGAGGCCGCCGCCAAGCTCCTCGACGGCGGCACCACCTTGTACGCCGGGGCCAAGGGCGCGAAGATCGACGTGGCCGACCTGCGTGACCTGCACCTGCTGACCGCCAAGCCGTTCCTGTACGTGTTCAACCTCGACGCGGACGAGCTGGTCGACGAGGAGCTGAGGGCGAAGCTGTCCGCGCTCGTCGCCCCCGCCGAGGCCGTCTTCCTCGACGCCAAGATCGAGTCCGAGCTGGTCGAGCTCCCCGAGGACGAGGCCCTGGAGCTCCTGCAGTCCGTCGGCCAGGAGGAGTCGGGGCTGGCCCAGCTGGCCCGCGTCGGCTTCGAGACGCTCGGCCTGCAGACCTACCTGACCGCGGGCCCGAAGGAGACCAGGGCCTGGACGATCCGCAAGGGCGCGACCGCCCCGGAGGCGGCCGGGGTCATCCACACCGACTTCCAGCGTGGCTTCATCAAGGCCGAGATCGTCTCCTTCGACGAACTGGTCGAGGCGGGCTCCATCGCCGCCGCCCGCCAGGTGGGCAAGGCCCGCATCGAGGGCAAGGACTACGTGATGCGCGACGGCGACGTCGTGGAGTTCCGCTTCAACGTGTAGGCGGATCGCCTGCGAACGGGGTGAGGAGGCGTACGCCTCCTCACCCCGTTGTTTTCTCCGTCCTGTCGCGATTCATCCCTTGAAATCCGGGCGGCGCGGTGATCGCATGTCTTCGTCGTGTCCAGAGACGTCCCACGGCGCCGGTACGGCGAGGACGGCGAGGAGAGCCCGAGCCGGGCTGCGGGTTCTCCCGTTCGGTGACGCTGCGTGACGGGATTGGTGGTGAATGTGCAGGTCGGGACAGTCCGAGGGCTGTTTGGATAGCAATGCGTGGCGTTTGGGTAATCGGGGTGCGTGCTGGCCAGGCGTAATGTGCTTTCTTTGCCTGGTTGTCCTGGGATGAGCCGCCAGCCGGGTTCCAGACCCGGTTTGCTCAGTAAGCATGATGCCTGCAGCATAGGCGTGGCTTTCCTGGAACAATCGGCAAGGCGGTTAGAGTAAGTGCTTGACCATGGTTAACGGGGTCGGGAGTAATACGACACCGCGTCAGCCGGGGGATTGGCGCGAGCGGAGGCAAGATGGCTCGAAGGTCAACCGTCCGTGATCCTGGGATCACCGACGACCCTGAGCTGTCGGCATACCCGGGGTCGCCCCGCGATCCCGAGTTCGATCGCGCTCCCGCGCGAGGGCGGGGTGCGCCGTCCCGGGGTCGCTGGTCCGGCAGTGGCGGTCGCTGGCTCATATGGGCAGGTCGCGCCGTACTTTGGGCGCTAATAGTGGTCATCGTGGTGAACGGGGTCCGTGCACCTTTTGAACGCTTCACTCAACAGAACGTGCGGAGCGGGTCGACTCCGGTTTCCACCGAGACCGAATTCCCCGTCAGCCGGGCCACCTCTTTCGCCAGCCAGTTCGCCGCGGTCTATCTGAATTTCGAGGCCGTCCGCTCCCAGGAAAGGGCGGCGCGGCTCGCCCCCTACCTGCCGGACGGCGCCGAGCCGCAGTTCGGCTGGGACGGGCTCGGCCGGATGGCCGCCGGGGCGGTGCAGCCGTACGGCTCGGAGATCATCGACAGGGAGAACGCCGTCGTGACGCTGGCGTTCCAGGCGGGAGACCGCCGTGAGCTGCTGTCCGTGCCGGTGTTCTACGACACCGAGTCCGGCAGGTTCGTGGTCTCGGGGCGCCCTGGCATCCTGCCCGCGCCCGCTCCGGCCGCCCTGCCCGCGATGCCCGCCGGAGAGAGGGACGACGCCGCCGAGACCGAGCTCCGCACGCCCCTGGCCGACTTCTTCAAGGCGTACGCCGCGGGCAACAACGTGTCACTGCAGCGTTACGCCGCCGCGGGGGTCACGCTCGAGGGCTTCGGCGGCGCCTTCACCTTCGTGAACCTCAAGGATCTCGTCGTCCCGGTGGCCGGTGGCACCACCCGGGAGGTGACCGCGACGGTCGTGTGGGGTGTGCCCTCAGGGACGCCCACGTCCGTCGATCCCAGTGTCTCCGATCCCGGTGACATGAGCGGAAAGCTCGAGCAGGCCTACCGGCTCACCGTGGTGAAGCAGGGCGACAAGTGGTTCGTCAAGGACATCCGAGGCGCGAAACGGTCTGTGGGGTAACACATGATCGAATGGTGTCGGTCCACAGTGAGAAAGTCCCCCCTGATCGGTGAGCCGGCAGTGGGCGGGTTCCCATATGCGTGTCGCGAGTCCGTCATCCCCCGGGCCGTGATCATGAGCACGGAGGACGAGAAGTGATCCTGAAGACCATGCTGCTGCACGCGATAGATCTCGCTCAGCCGACGACTCCTCCGGCGACGGTGAACACCCAGGGTCTGGCCAACTTCCTCCGTAGCTTCTTCGCTCCGCTCTTCCTCGTCATCGTGTCCGTCGTGGCGCTCTTCTTCCTCTTCACCCGTGAGATCACCAGGTTCATGCAGTTCATCCTCCTCGCGATCGCCATCGGCGTGATCTTCTACGTGCCCAACATCATCGAGGTGACGGCAAGGGCCATCGCGGGGGCGCTGGGCATCTCAGGGGGTTGAGACCGTATGTAAACGGTCAAAGAACGAGTGGCGGAGAGGAGGAGCGTGTGGATCTACCCACGTATACCAATATCTGGCGGATTGAAAAGCGGCTCTACAAGCTGTACGACCTACGGCTGCCGACGCCGCTTCCGATCGTCTGGATCGGTGTGTTCGTGGGTGTGGTGGCCCCGTGGTCGCTGATGCTCGCGCTGCTCGGCCTCCCCTTCGAAGCGCCGTGGCACGTGGTCTACCTCGTGCCGCCCGGGATCGTGACCTGGCTGTCGACCAGGCCGGTGATCGAGAGCAAGCGGCTCACCGAGCTGCTCCAGTCGCAGGCCCGCTACGTGGGCGAGCCACGCACCTGGTGCCGGATGATCCCGGCCTCGGAGCCCGCCGAGATCGCCCTGACCGGCCGGGTGTGGCGGGCCGAGCCCCAGCCCGCAGAGGCGCGGGGCAGGGCCGCCCGCAAGGCCAGGCAGGGTCAGGCGAAGCGCGCCGCGTCCCCGGCCCGTGAGGTCCGTCCCGTTGTCGCCGCTGCCGCCGCGGCGGCAGCCACGGCCCCGGTCGTCCGCGAGCGCACCGCCCCGGGCATGGCTCCCGTCCCGCGCAGGGGCACCGCTCCGGCCCTCGAGCACGCCGCCCCCGCCGAGGCGTCGAACGGGAAGGTTCCCGCCGCCACGACCCCGGTCGAACGGGTCTTCGCTCCGCCTCCCCGCTCCCTGCCGGTGCCGGACTCCCTCCCCGCACAGGTCAAGACCCGGGAGGACAAGGGGCACGGGGACAGAGCCAAGGGGGGTGTGGCGCCCGCCGTACCCATTGCTCAGGCTCGGCAGGCTCCCCCCGTCCCCGACACTCCGGTCGCCCCCGCGGACCTCACCCCCGTTCCCGCGAGTCCCATCTCCTCGAACCCCGCCCCCGCCCCCGCGAGTCCCGTCTCCGTCTCCTCGAACCCCGCCCCTGCGACTCCCGTCTCCGTCTCCTCGAACCCCGTTCCCGCGAGTTCCGTCTCCCCGGACCAGGATCCCGTCCCCGCCGCCTCGGCCGCCCAGGACGCTCCGATCGGCGCTGAGGCGCTGCGGCGGCTGCGCAGGCTCGCGGCCTCCGCAGAGGCCGAGCGCGCCGCCTCGTTCCAGGCCGAACGGCCTGAGCGGCCTGGGCAGGCTGAGCGGTCTGCGGAGCTTGAGCGGCCTGGGCGACTCGAAGCGCCCCGGCGACCCGAACGGCTTGAGCGGCCAGGGCCCGTCCCGAGGCCGGCGGCCGAGGTCAGACCGGACGTCGAGCACACCGGGCGTATCGAGCACAGCAAGCGCGCCGAGCCCACCGAGCATGTCGAGCCCACCGGACCCGCCGAGCCGCCCTCGGTGGTGTCGCCGGGAGTCGCCGGGCCCGCTGACCTCCCGGTGCGGGAGGTTCCTCGTGAGGAGACGCTGCCCAGGAGCGTCCCGCAGGTGCCTCGTGAGGAGGCGCCGCTCAAGAACGTTCCGCTGAAGAGCGTTCCGGTCAGGGCGGACGCGGACGCGTGGGCCCAGCACCGCAAGGGGCAGCCGATGCCCGCGGAGCGGCCCGTCGACCGGCAGCGGCCCGCAGGAGAACAGCGGTCTGTCCACGGGGAAAGGCCAACCGAGGAACAGCGGCCCGTCCGCCGGGAACGGCCCGCTGACGAGCTGCAGCCTGTTCGCCGGGAAAGGTCCGCTGACGAGCAGCAGCCTGTTCGCGGGGAACGGCCCGCCGACGAGCAGCGGCCCGTCGAGGAGCGGTGGGGGCGTCCGCACGAGCGCCAGCCGGGAACCCCGGCAGGCGTCTCGATCAGGGCTGTTCCCGCCGAGCCTGCCGCGAGCGCGGGCCCGGTGGTGCCCCCGGTTCCCGTGCCACGCCCCGGCCAGGCGGAGACCAAGGTCCGCAGGGTCGAGTCGGTCGTCGGCAGGGACTCGGCGGGAGGCTGGCGGCGTCTCGCACAGGTGGTCATCGGGCCCGGAGGCGGCGGCCGTACGGACGGCTCCGAGATCGACGAGGCGCGGGCGAAGGCGCTGTTCACCGGCAGTCGCAGGGTGGTCGTGCTCGGATGCACCGGCGGCGCAGGACAGACGACGACCGCGCTCATGCTCGGCCACACGCTCGCGCGCTACCGCGAGGACCGGGTGCTCGCGGTCGATGCGAACACCGGCACGAACGCCCTGTCCGGCCGGATCCAGGCGGAGTCGCCGGAGACGCTGACCTCTCTGCTCGCGGGGCTCGACAACGTCCACGGCTACCTCGGCATGCGCGCGTACACCAGCCGCTGCGCCTCCGGTCTCGAGGTCCTCGCAGGGGACACCGACTCGGGCGCCGAGCAGCGGCTCTCCGACCGCACGCTCTTCTCCGACCGGCGGCTCGGCCAGACCGTGGACATGCTCGACCGGCACTACAAGCTGATCGTCGTCGACCCGGCCGCCGCGCTGGCGGCGCGGGTGCTTCCCTACGCCGACCAGCTCGTCCTGGTCGTCCCGGCGAGCGAGGACGGCCCTGACGCGGTCGCCATGACCTACGAGTGGCTTGACGGGCACGGGTGCGCGGACCTTCGCAGGCGCGCGGTCATGGTCGTCAACGGGGTGAGCCGTCGCAGCATGGGCGACGTTGAGCAGGCGGAGGCGGTCGCCAGAGGCCGGTGCAGGGCGATCGTGCGGGTGCCCTGGGAGGACGAGCTGGCCCCCGGCAGGTCGGAGCGGGTGGAACCGTCCCACCTGCGCGCACCGGGCCGCAGGGCGTATCTCGCGCTTGCCGGGGTCGTGGTCGCGGGTTTCGGAGCGGCGCAGGCGGTTCGACCGAGCGAGGAGGAAGTGGCCCAGTGATCCCCCGGGCGCGAGGAGAAGTAGTGAACGGGCGTAACGAGGTGCTCAGGTGAACGAGCTCGGCGAGGGGGCTCTCGGTTCAGGAGGGCCCGCCGTACGACCGGAGAGGCTCGGGACGCCGGCCGTACCTGGGAGGTTCGGGGCCGGGGCCACACGACCGGCGCGGGCCGTGCGACCGATGGTCGCGCGACCGGTGAGGGAGGGCGTGTGAGCCGCTCGTCGCGGGCGCGCAACCGCCTCGCGGTCCGATACTTCGACGACCGGATCCTGCTGACTGACTCGTCCGTCTGGGCGTACTTCCGGCTGCCGACCGTGAGCTACGAGTTCATCACCCCCGAGGAGCGGGAGGCGCTGGCCACCAACATCACGATCGCGCTCGCCGCGATCCGGATGCCGGACGCCGAGGTGCACCTGCGGATCGCGCACCGCACCTACCCGGCGGCCGAGTGGGCGATGGCGCTGAACGCCACCTCGGACGAGGGCCCGGGCTGGCGCGACTACCTGGAGGAGATGTACCGGCACGTCTGGGCGAAGGATTTCTGGACCAAGGAGACCTACCTCGGCGTACGGCTCGGCGCACGCGGCAGGCAGCTTGGCAACGGGGTCCTCTCCCAGCTGTTCGGTTTCTACCAGCGCAGTGAGAAGGCCCTGGGCATCGAGGACGACCACGTCCCCAAGGCCGAGATCGCCAGGTGGAGCGAGCAGGCTGAGCGTCTCGGCCGTGCCCTCTCCTCAAGCGCCCTGTACGCCAGGCACGCAACCTCGACCGAGATCGCCTGGCTGTTCCAGCACGCCGCGAACGGCTCCCTGGGCGACCCGCCCGCCTCGGCCAGTCCCAAGCGGCAGTGGGGGAGGGGTGAGATCGAGTCGCTCGTCGAGGGGCAGATCCACAACGGCAGGTCGCTGCTGCGGATCGAGCAGCCGGTCGGCGACTCCTACGTCGCGCACCTGTCTTTCGCCCGCTTCCCCGACCTGATGGCTTTCCCCGACGGCGAGCCGTGGATGCACTTCGCCGACCAGCTGCCCTTCCCCGTCGAGATCAGCTCCAGGATGCGGCTGATCTCGCCGATCAAGGCCAGCAAGGACGTGGCGCGCAAGCTCGCCCACGCCCGTGACATGGACATCCACATCCGCGAGGCGGGGGCGGAGGCGCCGCTGGCGCTCGCCGAGCAGATCGACGCGGCCAGGATGCTCGAACACGGCATCACCAAGGAGCGACTGCCCTTCGTGTACGGCTGGCACCGGCTGATCGTGTCCGCCCCGACCGAGGAGATCTGCGTGCAGCGGGTCGAGGCGGTCGTCGAGCACTACCGTGACATGGGCATCGACATCGTCAACTCGACCGGCGACCAGTTCTCGCTGTTCTGCGAGGCGCTGCCGGGTGAGAAGGTCCGGGTCAACGCCTACGCCCAGCGGCAGCCGCTGCGCACCATCGCGGGCGGCATGGCCACCGCGACCGTTGACCTGGGTGACCGGGTCGACGAGGGCAACGCGGGATGGATGGGACCGTACATCGGGGAGACCCTGGGTAGGGCCCGCAGCATCGTGCACTTCGACCCGCTGGTCGCGGCCACCCGTAACCGGCCGACGGCCATCGCGATCACCGGTGAGCCCGGCGGGGGCAAGACCACGCTGGCCCTGCTGATGATCTACCAGATGGCGCTGCGCGGCGTGACGATCGCGGTCATCGACCCGAAGGGCGACGCCGAGTCCCTGGTTCAGCTGCTGCGGGCGCGGGGCAGGAAGGCGCGGATCATCCCGCTCGGCTCCGCCGCGCCCGGCTTGCTCGACCCCTTCTCCTTCGGCGACGACATCGCGACCAAGAAGACCATGGCCAGTGAGACCCTGCGCTTGCTGCTTCCCCGGATGTCCGAGGAACGCGAGTCGGCGATGATCCAGGCGGTCGCCGCGGTCTCGAACGGACCGCACCCCTCGCTGGGCAAGGTCGTCGACTTCCTCGACCAGACCGAGGACGCCGCCTCGAAGAACCTGGGCGCCGTGCTCCGCTCGATGTCGGAGATGCATCTCGCGAGGCTGTGCTTCGACCCCTCGGGCGGCGACCAGATCGACACCGAGGGCTGGACCACGGTCTTCACCCTGGGGGGCCTGACCCTCCCCGACGCCTCGACGGGCCGTGACGACTATTCCTACGAGCAGCGCCTGTCCGTCGCGCTGCTCTACCTGGTCGCGCAGTTCGCCCGGGGTCTCATGAACGGCCTCGACCGGCGGACGCCCAAGGCGATCTTCCTGGACGAGGCGTGGGCCATCACCTCGACGCCCGAGGGCGCCAAGCTGGTGCCCGAGGTCAGCCGGATGGGGCGTTCCCGCAACACCGCGCTGGTGCTGGTCTCGCAGAACGCGGGCGACCTGCTGAACGAACAGGTGACGAACTGCCTGTCTTCGGTGTTCGCCTTCAGGTCCACCGAACGGGTGGAGGTGGACCATGTGATGGCGCTCCTCGGGGTCGAACCCTCCGAGGAGCACAAGGCGGTGCTGCGCTCGCTGGGCAACGGCGAGTGCGTGTTTCGGGATCTGGACGGTCGTGCGGGCCGGATTGGGGTGGACCTCATCTCCGATGAGCTGGTCCGCTGGCTCGACACGAATCCGACCCACGACAAACCCGATGAGAACGTGCATGATCCTTCTGGGGGCAACAGAGTCAGTAGGCCGGGGGCCGCGGCGCTGGAGGTACGGTCATGAAGGGCTCCCGTGAGGGCAGCAAGCACTCCCGCAAGGGACGACTACGCAGGCGGATAGCCATCACCCTGGTGGCCCTGGCCGCCTTCTTCGCTCTACCACTGCTGGTGCCGACCGACGCGTCGACCGCCGTCGCGGCCGGCCCCTGCGACCTCTCCCCGGACCTGGCTCCCGAGATCGCGGGCTCGGGCGTCGACGGCCTGCTCAAACCACCGCCCCCGGACGCGCCCGTGGCCGGGACACCGGCCGCGGTGCCCTCCCCGGCACCGGCCGCGGCCGCGCAGGAGGCCGTCCCGCAGGGCAACTACGCCAGATACGGCATGAGCGGCCTGTCCTGGCACACCTACCAGCTCGGCTGTGGAGACATCGCGGCGGTCATGGGCAACATGACCGCGAACACCGTCTTCTCCTGGGCCAAGGCGATGGACCGGCTGACCATCACGACCTACCAGGCGGCGGCGACCGAGGGGCCGCTGGAGTCGATCAAGAACGTCGTCGACGACATCGTGCGCAACCTCGCGGACGCGATGTACTGGCCGTACCTGCGGCCCATCGTGATCCTCGGCGCCATCTGGCTCGCGTGGTACGGCCTGATCCGCAAGCGCGCGACCACGACCGCGGAGGGCATCATCTGGATGGTCCTCGCGGTCACCGTCGCCGTGTGGTTCTTCAGCCGCCCCGGCGACTTCACCGGTGTCGGCAAGACCGTCACGGACAAGACCGGAGAGATCGTCAACTCCGCCTTCTCCAGTCTGCCCAACGCGGGCGGGGCCTCCTGCCTTGCTGCCAAGGGTGACACCAATCCCCAGGCGAAGCCCGGTGGTTACGGCCAGACCGGCGTTCCGGGGGTGGATCAGAACGCCGAGGCGCTCTGGTCGACCCTGGTGTGCAAGCCGTGGCTGATGGGTGAGTTCGGTACCGCCGACCCCAACGCGCCGGTAGTAAAGGTTTTCGGTGCCAAGCTGCTGGACATCCAGGCGCTGGACGTAGACGAGATGAAGGCGAAGCAGACCCCCAACACCAATGCCCATCAGGCAAGGTACGAGGAAGAGATCGCGACCCCGCTGCAGAACACGCCCATTTTCTTCCTCTTCCAGGGAAAGGATTGGACGAGCAGACTCGGCATCGCGATCGGCGCCCTGATGGCCGCCATGGTCGCGGGACTGCTGATCTTCCTGGTCGCGGTCTCGCTGCTGGTGCTGAAGGTCGGGTTCCTGCTGCTACTGATCCTCGCGCCGGTCTTCCTGCTGATCGGCGTCCACCCGGGATCGGGGCGGATCATCGCGATGCGCTGGGTCGAGATGCTGGTCGGCACACTGCTCAGACAGGCGGTGCTGGCCCTGGTCCTGGGCGTCCTGGTGTACGGCTACGCGCTGATCATCGCCACCGAGCTGCCGTGGGGCATGCAGGTCATGTTCATGGCGCTGCTGACGAGCGCGGTGTTCTTCTACCGGCGGCCGTTCCAGCACTTGTTCGCCTCCATGGACGGGCACACGCTCACCACCCGCATGCTGGGTGACGCGGCCTCCGCCCCGACCCTGCAGCGTGCCGCGGGGGTGCTGCCCCCGGTCACGGCGGCCAGGGTGGGCCGCTGGGGTATGCGCAAGGCCGAGCCCGTGCTGCAGGCGGCGGCTCTCGCGGGCGGAGCCTCCGTCGCGACGGCCGCGGCGGCGGTCGCCCAGGGCAAGGTCAGAGGCGAAGACGGCGCGCAGGGGACGGGGACGCCCTCGGGCACTCGGGTCCCGGTCGGTGCGCAGCCGGTGCCGCTGGACACCGACGCCCAGTCGGGCACCCGGCGCAAGGCCACCGGCCGTCCCGTCACCGCGGCGCGCGCCGGTGCGGCACCGCCGCTCAACCTGTCAGGCGGCGGTACGGCGGGCGGCGCGTCCCCGGCCAGGTCGGGCGGGGCCGCGCGTGGCGGTACGGGCGGCGGTGGCGGCTGGTTCGGCGGCGCCGGTGGCGGCTGGGCCTCGCAGCGGAGCTCGGGCTCCACGGGCGGGTCCCCCTCCGCGCCGTCGGGAGGCAGGTCCTCGGGAGGCGGCAGGTCCGCCGCCCCCTCGTCCGGGAGCAGGCCCTCGGGATCCTCGGGCGGTGGCGGCCGGTCGGGCGGGAGCATCTTCGGCAGTGGCGGCAGTGGCGGCAGTGGCGGCAGTGGCGGTGGGGGCGGCGGCGGGTCCCGGCGCGCCGAGCCCAGCTCGCGCGGTTCTGGCTCGCGGAACGGTTCGGGCTCGGGCGGCTCGGGCGGCGGCTCCCGAGGCTCCTCCAGGTCCGGCAGCAGCATCTTCGGCTCCTCGGGAGGGTCGAGGGACGACGCGGGACGCGGCAGGTCCTCCGAGGCACCGCCGCTCTGGCTGTCCAGCAGGCCGGAGCGCGACAGGCAGGCCGACGAGGCGGCGCCGTTCTGGCTCCGTGCCTCGAACCCCGATAAGGACTGACGATGGAAGGCAACCGGCGGGGCGTCGTCTTCGCGGTGCTGGTCGTGATGCTCGCCCTGGTCGGGATCTACCTGACCATGTGGCCCAGCTCAGGCGGCGGGCAGGAGCCCGCCGCCGAGCCGGTTGGGGCGAGCCGTACGGTGCGCGGGGCGCAGGGGGACACCGAGCCCCCACGCCCTGCGGCGACGGCCAGCAACGCGCCCTTCGACGTCTACTCCTACCTGCCGATGACCAAGCAGGAACTGGCCGCCGCGGCCGACTACGCCCAGCGGTTCACCGCCGAGTACGGCACCTTCAGCTACGACGAGCAGCCCGCCGCCTACGGTGACCGCCTCAAGGGATACACCACGGCCGAGTTCGCCGAGGTGCTGCTGCGCACCATCACCTCGCCGGGCACGATCGCGGCGAACACGTCCGACCAGGTGGTCTCCGTCGGGACGGCGAAGGTGAAGGAGATCAGGCAGATCGAGAAGTCGTCGGTGATCTTCGTGGTCACCGGGACCCAGAACGTCACGGCCAAGAGCGGGGCCAAGGAGCGGACCGAGGACTACGCCGTGACGCTGATCGAGGTCGGCGCCGACTGGCGGGTCCACGACCTGCAGCCCGCCGACTCGGGGCAGGACGGAGACGACCAGTCCTCGCAGACCGGCAGGGTGGGATGACGGGCAACAGGAAGGTCTATCTCGCGCTGATCGTGGCCGTCGTGGGACTGTGCCTGTTCACGCTGAGCATGGCGCCGATGCTGATGGTCGGCTCCTTCCCCTCGTTCTCTGGCGGGACCCTGCCCGACTGCGACGACAACGCCCAGCTCGCGGCCGACCAGTCGGAGAGCGCGACCTCGGACATCCCGCCGGAGTACCTCAAGCAGTACCGCGAGAGCGCGAAGAAGATCGGCGTGCAGTGGAACGTGCTCGCCGGGGTCGGCAAGCGGGAGACCGACCACGGGCGCTCGAAGCTGCCGGGGGTCAGCAGCGGCACCAACTACGCGGGGGCCGCGGGGCCGATGCAGTTCCTGATCAGCACCTGGGGCGGCAAGGCCAAGATCAAGATTCCGTCGACGTTCAGCGGCTACGCCTCGGACGGCGACGGCGACGGCTGGGCGGACATTTACAACCCGGCGGACGCCATCCTCGGCGCGGCGAAGATGCTCAAGCGCAACGGCGCTCCCGAGAACGTGCGCAGGTCGCTGTTCGTCTACAACCGGGCCTGGTGGTACGTCGACCAGGTCATGGAGATCGCCCAGAGGTACGCCAAGGACGGAGCGGTCAGCCTGCCGCCGCAGGCGGAGCCGGCCTGCGACGAGCCCCTGCTGGAGGCGGCGCCCTCCGGTACGGTGTCCGGGATCCTGGAGTACGCCCTGGCGCAGCGCGGCAAGCCGTACCTGTGGGGCGGCACGGGACCCGACGCCTTCGACTGCTCCGGGATCATCTACATGGCCTACCGGAGCGTCGGCCTGACCATCCCGCGCACGACCTTCGGGCAGTGGCCCTTCGGGATCCGGGTGCCCGAGGGGCAGGAGCAGGCAGGCGACCTGGTCTTCTTCAACGCCGGTCCCGGCACCGGGATCGACCGTCCCGGCCACGTGGGCATGGTGGTCTCACCGGGCAACATGGTCGAGGCCAGATGCCGTCTGTGCGGGCCGATCAAGGTCACCTCCTACAAGGACCGGACCGGCATCGTCGGTTTCACCCGCCCATTGCAGAATCCCCAGATTCTTGAGCAACTCAAATTGAAGGAGCAGGGCTGACACAATCGGGCTCATGGACAAGGTCGTTGTGGGAGCCGCGATCGTCGACGGCAGCGGTAGGTTGCTCGCCGCCCAGCGCGCCGACCCTCCAGAGCTCGCCGGTGGATGGGAGTTCCCCGGGGGAAAGGTCGACCCCGGGGAGGACGATCGCACCGCGCTGATCAGGGAGTGCCAGGAGGAGCTCGGCGTCCTGGTCGAGGCGGGGGAGCAGGTCGGCGGAGACTGGCCGCTGGCGGGCGGCTACGTGCTCAGGGTCTGGCTGGCGGAGATCGTGGAGGGGGAGCCGGAGGCCAAGGAGCACCTGGACCTGCGCTGGCTGGCCAGGCACGAACTGTACGACGTCGAGTGGCTCCCGGCGGATCTGCCGATCGTGCGAGCCGTGCAAGGTCAGCTTGACGGGGGTTGATCGGCTACAGGGTGTGACATAAAAGCACTGGACGTGTTGTTGTCGCGTGTCCGTATCGGGGGATCGGAGAAATGCGGTGACCGGATGGTGGCGGCGTGCCCGAGTCATGTCGGCGATGGGGGCGGGGACGCTCGTTCTGGGCGGAGGGACGGCGGTCTACGCGATTGAGGCGGCCGAGCCCGCCCCGTCGCCGCCGGACGCCGTGGGGGCGGTCAGGCTCGCCCCACCGGCCGCCGGAGTCGGCTTCACCGAGAGCGGAGCTGTCGCGAACGGAGTCCCGGGCGGGGCCTGGGCCGGGGGAGAACGGGCAGGGTTCGCCGGGGAAGCCGGGTTCGCGAGGGAAGCCGGGTCTGCGGGAGTTGGGTTGGCGGGGGAAGCCGGGTCTGGGGGAGTCGGGTTCGCGGGGGAAGAGGTCACTGAGGAAGGGGGACTTCCGGGGGCGGGACGATGGGCGGATCCCGCGATGCCCCATCCCGCGCCGGGAGTGTTCCCGGTGCCTCCGGGCGTGCGCTCTCCCGTGTCCGAGGCGGCCTCCGGCACCTCCGCGGCGTCACACGACACTCCCACGCCGGTTCTCGATGCCGAGGCGGTGGTTGCGGGTGCCTCCGTGGCGGTTCCGCGCACCCCCGCGCCGCTTCCCAGCACCTCCGCGCCGCTTCCCAGAACCGAGGCGGTGGGCAGCGGGGCTGCCGGTGGGTCCGGAGCGGTGGGCGCGGCCGTCGTCCCGCAGGTCCGGGTACGGCAGCCCGCCCCCTCGGCACCGGCTCGACCATCCGCCCTCCCGCCGCTGTCCGTGCCGTTCGCCCCCTCGGTTCCTTTCGTCCCTTCCTCCGCACCGGCTGTGCCGGGTGTCCTCGTGGCACCGTTTGCCTCCTCCACGCCTGCGGTGCCGTCTGTGCCCGCCACACCGGGTGTCCCGGAGGAACCGGGCGTCGTGGGGGAGCCCGAGGCGCATGTCGTGTCTCAGGTTCCGGATGTTCCGGGGGAGTTGGGAGTGGTGGGGGAGCCGGAGGCGCATGCCGTACCGGAGGCGCCGGATGGGGAGCCCGGACCGGTGCCCTGCGTGAGGGGTCCGGCACCCCAGGCGGCGGATGTTCCGCAGCAGGGCTGGATCGGGGAGCCGACGGCGGCCGCGCGCCCCGCACCCCGGCCGTTCATGTCGCTCAAGCCGCTCACGCGGCGGGCGGGGCCTCGTCACCCGGCTCCGCGCACCGGACGGCGGGAGGCGGCCGTGTCTCCTGACACGTTTGGGCCTCCCGCCTCGGCCGGGTTGGCCGAATCCGGACAGATTCCCGAGCTCTGGAACGACCCCAACCTGCGGATGCCACTGGCGGCGCCGACGCCCCTCGTCTCCTCGCCCGCCTCGATCATGGCGGACTCCCGGCCGATGGGCGCGCCGCTGCCCCGCGACCTGGACGGCCCTGGCCAGGAGATCGAGCCGGTGGCCCTGTGGAGTCCGTCCTTGACAGGAGCGCGGGGGCTTCCCTTGGTGGGGGGAGCGGTCGGCGGCCTGCTCGGTCTGCTGTGGCTACAGGGACGAATTCACCGGCGGCGCAGAACTCGGCAGGTGTTGTGAAACCGAGCTTGTTGTTACTTTTACCCGACTAGTATTTCCTTGACTTGACTTGGCTTGTATAGGGAATCCACGGAGGGCACCTGTGACGCGATCACGGCGTGCGGCAGCCATCTCCGCCGTTCTCATGTCGGTGGGGTTGTGTGCTGGGGCGCTACTCGCCGCGGCGCCGTTCGCCGAACCGGCACCGGCCGACGCGGCCGCAGCCCGGGTGCTCGCCGCGAACCCCTCCGAGGTCCCCGGGTGTGACGTCGATCCCGCAGGGCCGTGCGAGGAGGAGCCAACACCGGTCGTCACCGTCACGGTCACCAGCGACCCCGGCGACCCGGCCCCTCCCCCGGCCTCTCCGGTGCCGCAGAAAACGGTGACCACCACGGTCACCGTGCCGCCGAAGACCAAGTCACCCAAGCCGAAGCCGCCGAAGACGACGGCCCCGCAGGCGACCACGGCCCCGGTGCCGACCACGGTCCCCGTGCCGCCGATCCAGCCGCCGTCCTCCGAGCCCATCGTCCCGCTCCCCGAGGCGACGCCCACGCCGACGGCGACCGAGCAGGAGCCGGTGTTCCCCGGCACCGAGCAGACCCAGCAGACGCCGACCCCCGTTCCCAGCGCCTCGGTTGAGCCGACCGGAGGCGCGACGTTCGAGGACAACGGGCCCGCCGCGGTGCCCTACGAGATCCGCAACGCGGGCTCCGAGTTCGACGCCTCCCAGCTGAGCCAGCAGCTCGGCATTCCGGCGCTGATCCTGGTGCTGCTGGTGCTGTTCGCCGTGCTGATCTTCGAAGGCAGGCTGCGCCGCATGGCCCACGCCTCCGCCGTCCGCAGGGCCGGTCCTCGCTCCGCGGGCCACAACCCGCCGGGCTACCCCGCCGGTGCCGTGTACACGCCCGCGCCGGGCTTCCCGACCATCGTCCACCAGGGCGGCACGGCTTACGCGCCGATCATCAGCTTCGTTCCCATGCACATGTACGCCCCGACCCATCCCGAGGGCTACGCCCCGACCTACCCCGAGGGCTACGCGCCGGAGCAGCAGCCCCAGTCCTACGACCAGCCGACGGTCTACATGCCCGCGCCCGGGCACGAGCAGCCCACCGGTTACGGCGACCAGCGGCACGACGCGCCCCTCGCCGACCAGGAGCGGCAGCCGTACGGCCCCGCGGGGCACGAGCGGTCCCCGTTCCCCGGTCAGGGCGCCTCGCAGCACCCAGAGGGGGCGTTCCCGCACGGTCCCGGCGACTTCCCCGGCGGTCCGGTGCCGCCGCAGAGGTCCGAGGAGTTCCCCGGCGGTCCGGTGCCGCAGGGGCCTGGAGAGTTTCCCGGGGCGCCCTTCCCGCAGGAGCCGCCGCGCTCCGCCGGGAACACGGGCGAGTCCTTCCCCGAAGGGCAGGGATGGCCCCACGACCGCTCCATGATCGAGGGCTCCGAGGGGCCCGGGCCCCTCGGCGGCCCGTTCCCGCAGGGGCCGGGGCAGTTCCCCGGCGGCCCGCAGTCACAGGGGCCGGGGCAGTTCCCCGGTGGTCCGATGTCGCAGGGGCCTGGTGAGTTCCCCGGGACGCCGTTCCCGCAGGAGCCGCCGCAGGCCCGCCGTCCCTTCGGCCTTGAGCCGCTTCCCGGCACCAAGCCTAAGAAGCGGTCGAAGTCCGCCCCTCCCGAGGCCCCACAAGCTCCGCAGACACCGCAGGAGCCGCCGCAGGGCCGCCGTCCCTTCGGCCTCGAACCGCTTCCCGACACCAAGCCGTCGAAGCCCGCCTCCGCCGACGAACACACCGGTACGGCGGTCTATCCCCTTCCCGGCCAGGAAGGCAAGAAGAAGCGCGGGCTGTTCCGACGTCCCAAGTAACCGCCGTTCCAGTGGTCGTCGCGCGGGGCGTCGGGAACGCCCCGCGTATGAGCCCGTGTCCCCGACCCACCTGACCGCGCACCAGGATGACCCGCACGTCCGCCTGGCCACGCACCCCGGATGACCTGTGCGCCCAAGACGCGCCTTTCGCGTACACGAAGGCGCCGGCCACGTGGGGACGTGACCGGCGCCGGGGTGTGAGTGTCAGCTCTTCGAGGCGGACCTCTTGAAGATCTTGTTGCCCAGCCAGACCAGCGGGTCGTACCTGCGGTCGACGACCCGTTCCTTCATCGGGATCAGCGCGTTGTCGGTGATCTTGATGTGCTCGGGGCAGACCTCGGTGCAACACTTGGTGATGTTGCAGAAGCCGAGGCCGTGCTCCTCCTGCGCGGCGTCCTTGCGGTCGGCCACGTCGTAGGGGTGCATGTCCAGCTCGGCGATCCGCATCAGGAAACGCGGACCGGCGAAGTTGGTCTTGTTCTCCTCGTGGTCACGGATCACGTGGCAGACGTTGTTGCACATGAAGCACTCGATGCACTTGCGGAACTCCTGGGACCGCTCGACGTCGATCTGCTGCATGCGGTACTCACCCGGCTGCACGTCCGCCGGAGGGGTGAAGGACGGGATCTCCCGTGCCTTCTGGTAGTTGAAGGACACGTCGGTGACCAGGTCCTTGATCACCGGGAACGTCCGCATGGGCGTCACCGTGATCGTCTCGTCCTCCGTGAAGGTGGACATCCGGGTCATGCAGCCGAGCTTCGGCTTGCCGTTGATCTCCATGGAACACGAGCCGCACTTTCCGGCCTTGCAGTTCCAGCGGACCGCGAGGTCGGGGGCCTGGGTGGCCTGGAGCCTGTGGATGATGTCGAGGACGACCTCGCCCTCGTTCACCTCGACGGTGAAGTCCTCAAGCTTGCCCTCGCCGCCCTCGCCCCGCCACACGCGGAACTTCGCCTTGTAACTCATGGTTACTCCTTGACCAACGCGTCGAAGTCGGCCAGCTCTTCCTCGGTGATGTACTTCTTCAGCTCGGCCCGGTCGAACAGCGTGATCAGGTCGTCGCGCATGGACGTCTGCGCCTTCTCCACGACATCCACGCCCGAGCCGTCCGAGGACAGGCCGCACACCAGGAGCTTGCGGCGCCACTCGGCCGACATGGCCGGGAAGTCGTCACGGGTGTGGCCGCCGCGGCTCTCCTGGCGGATCAGTGCCGCCTTGGCCACGCACTCGGAGACCAGGAGCATGTTGCGCAGATCCAGGCAGAGATGCCAGCCGGGGTTGTAGATCCGGCTGCCGGTCGCGCCGACCCCCTGGGCCCGCTCCTTGAGCTTGCCCACGGCCTCCAGCGCCTCGGCGACCTCCTCCGACTTGCGGATGATGCCGACGAGCTCGTTCATCGTCCGCTGCAGCTCCTGGTGAACCTCGTACGGGTTCTCCCCGGCGCGCTCCAGCGGGGCCAGGGCCTCCGCCTTCGCCGCGGCCACCGAGTCCTCGGAAACCTGCGGCCGGGAGGCGAGACCGTTCACGTAGTCGGCCGCTCCCGCGCCCGCGCGGCGGCCGAACACCAGCAGGTCGGACAGCGAGTTGCCGCCGAGCCTGTTCGAGCCGTGCATGCCGCCGGAGACCTCGCCCGCGGCGAACAGGCCGGGGACGCTCGCGGCCCCGGTGTCGGCGTCGACCTCGACGCCGCCCATGATGTAGTGGCAGGTCGGGCCGACCTGCATGGGCTCGGCGGTGATGTCGACGTCGGCCAGCTCCTTGAACTGGTGATGCATCGACGGCAGCCGCTTGATGATCTCGGCGGCGGGCAGCCGGCTGGAGACGTCGAGGAAGACCCCGCCCTGGGGCGATCCGCGTCCGGCCTTCACCTCGGAGTTGATGGCCCTGGCGACCTCGTCACGGGGCAGCAGCTCCGGAGGACGGCGGTTGTTCGCCTGGTCGGTGTACCAGCGGTCGCCCTCCTCCTCGGTGGTCGCGTACTTGTCCTTGAACACCTCGGGGATGTAGTCGAACATGAAGCGCTTGCCCTCGGAGTTGCGCAGCACCCCGCCGTCACCGCGGACCGACTCGGTGACGAGGATGCCGCGAACCGAGGGCGGCCAGACCATCCCGGTCGGGTGGAACTGGATGAACTCCATGTTGATCAGCTTCGCCCCGGCCAGCAGCGCCAGCGCGTGGCCGTCCCCGGTGTACTCCCACGAGTTGGAGGTCACCACGTAGGACTTGCCGATGCCGCCGGTGGCCAGCACGACCGCGGGGGCGTCGAAGAGGATGAACTTGCCGTTCTCCCGCCAGTAGCCGAAGGCCCCGGAGATCGCGCCGTCGTCGTCCTTCAGCAGGCGGGTCACCGTGCATTCCTGGAAGACCTTGATGTACGCCTCGGCGTCGCCGTGCAGCTTCTCGTCCTCCTGCTGGAGCGCGACCACGCGCTGCTGCAGGGTGCGGATCAGCTCGAGACCGGTGCGGTCGCCGACGTGGGCGAGCCTGGGGTACTCGTGCCCGCCGAAGTTACGCTGGCTGATCTTGCCGTCCTTGGTGCGGTCGAACAGCGCGCCCCACGCCTCAAGCTCCCAGACCCGGTCGGGAGCCTCCTTGGCGTGCAGCTCGGCCATGCGCCAGTTGTTGAGGAACTTGCCGCCCCGCATGGTGTCTCGGAAGTGCACCATCCAGTTGTCGTCGCTGTTGACGTTGCCCATGGCGGCGGCGGCGCCGCCCTCCGCCATGACGGTGTGCGCCTTGCCGAACAGCGACTTGCAGACGATCGCGGTGCGCTTGCCCTGCTGGCGGGCCTCGATGGCCGCCCGCAGTCCCGCCCCGCCAGCGCCGATGACGACGACGTCGTATTCGTGACGCTCGATTTCCACAGGTGATCCTTATGCGAACGGGAAGTTGACGATGCCCTTGGCGACCAGCCGCACGTAGAGGTCGGCTCCCATGACCGTGAACATCGAGATGAGCGCGAGCTGCTGGTGTTTGGCGTTGAGCTTGGAGACGAAGCCCCAGGCCCGGTACCGGATCGGGTGCTTGGAGAAGTGGTTCAGGCGCCCGGCGGTGATGTGGCGGCAGGAGTGGCACGACAGCGTGTACAGGTTGATGAACACGGCGTTGACCACCAGGATCAGCGTCCCGAGCCCGACCGGCTTCTCGACGAGGGCGAGCACCGCGTCCCAGGCGAGGATCAGGCCGATCACGATCGCCGTGTAGAAGAAGTAGCGGTGGACGTTCTGCAGGATCAGCGGGAAGCGGGACTCACCGGTGTACTTGCTGTGCGGCTCGTTGACGGCGCACGCGGGCGGCGAGAGCCAGAAGCCGCGGTAGTAGGCCTTGCGGTAGTAGTAACAGGTGAAGCGGAAGCCCGCGGGCAGGCCCAGGATCAGCAGTCCCGGCGGCAGGGTGTACCAGTCGCCGAACGGCGCGAAGCCGAACAGGCGCGCCCCCTCGGGGCAACTCGTCGCCAGGCACGGGGAGGAGAACGGTGCGATGTACGGCGACGCGAAGTAGCTCGTATCAAAGATCGCCCACGTGGCGTAGACGAGGAACGCTGTGAAGATGATGAAGGTGACCAGCGGATAACGCCACCACTGGTCGGTTCGCAGCGTGCGCTCCTTGATCTGCGCGCGCTGTCTTCTGGCCGGGCTTTCGGCCGTTGTCTGGGTCATCGGAGACCTCTCCACCTCCCACGGACCCCGCTCGCCAAAGGGGTCCGGGTCGTTTCAGTTGTCCCGCGCGCCGGGCCGCGGTCGCGCCGGACTCACCGTGCGCGCGCTTATTGGTGGGGATACGTTACGACGCTGCTACCCGCTCATGTGAGAAGCGTCACTCACATTTTCACCGGGCCGGTGTGATTCCTGTCACGTTGGTCAGGCGGGGGGTAAGGGTCTGCCATGTTCTGCGAGCTGGAGAGGCCTTTGTGGAGATCTTCGGTCACGGGCCCGGCGAGCCGCCCCTGTCAGTAGTGCTGGTCCGGATTGGGCAGCTTGACCACGGTGACGAAGAAGTCGTCGATCCTGCGGACCACGCTGATGAACTGGTCGAAGTCGACGGGCTTCGAGACGTAGGCGTTGGCGTGCAGGTTGTAGCTGCGCAGGATGTCCTCCTCCGACTCGGACGTCGTCAGCACGACCACCGGGATGCCACGGAGCCTCTCGTCCCCCTTGATGTCCTGGAGCACCTCCCTGCCGTCCTTACGGGGCAGGTTGAGGTCCAGCAGGATCAGGTCGGGACGGGGCACGTCGGCGTACTCGCCCTCCTTGCGGAGGAAGGCCATGGCCTGCTCGCCGTCGTTGACGACGTGCAGCTTGTTCCTGACCTTGTTCATCTCGAACGCCTCCCGCGTCAGCAGGACGTCGCCCGGGTCGTCCTCGACCAGGAGCACGTCGATCCAGCGCAGGTCATTCATCCGTCTCTCCAATGGGAAGGGTCCAGCGGAAGGTCGTTCCTGGTTTGTCGGGCGCTTCGCTCTCCACCCAGATGCGTCCGCCGTGATACTCGACGATCTTCTTGCACAACGCCAGGCCGATGCCGGTGCCCGCGTAGACGTCCCGCCCGTGCAGGCGCTGGAAGATCAGGAAGATCCGGTCAGTGTATTTGCTCTCGATGCCTATCCCGTTGTCGGAGCAGGAGAACTCCCACACGTCCCCGTCGCGCCGTACCCCGATGTGGATCTCCGGGGGCTCCTGCGACCGGAACTTGACCGCGTTGCCGATGAGGTTCTGGAAGAGCTGGGTGAGCTGCGGCCGGTTGCCGCGCACCGTGGGCAGCTCGTCGGAGGTCACCGTCGCGCCGGACTCCTCGATCGGCGCGGCGAGGTTGTCCAGCGCGGTCCGCAGCGGCACGTTGGCGTCGACCGGGGCCGGCTCTCCGCCCGTCCTGCCCACGCGGGAGAAGTCGAGCAGGTCGTTGATCAGGAGCTGCATGCGCTTGGCGCCGTCGACCGCGAAGGCGATGTACTGCTTGGCCCTGTCGTCGAGCTGGTCGCCGTAGCGCTGGTCCAGCATCTGGGTGAAGCTGGCCACCTTGCGCAGGGGCTCCTGCAGGTCGTGGCTGGCCACGTAGGCGAACTGCTCAAGCTCGCCGTTCGAGCGCCGCAGCTCCGCCGCCTGCTCCTCGAGCTTGTTCTGCGTCTCCTCGACCCTGTGCCACTCGGCGATGATGCGGCGGCGCATGGAGTTCACATGGCTGGACAGCTCGGCCAGCTCCGACGGGTGCTCCACCTTCAGCTTGTGCTCGAAGTCGCCCTGGGCGACCGCGCGAACCTGCCCGTTGAGCTCGGCCAGCGGGCGGAGTACGGCGAAGCGCACGATGAGCGCGGCGCCGATCATGGCCAGGAGCAGGGCCAGGACCACCCCGCCGAGCGCGACGTACAGGGTGCGCCAGCCCTGGTCCAGGCGGTAACTGCCCTCGGTGTGCAGCTGGTTGAGATGGTCCTGCAGAACGGCGAGCGCGTTGCGTATCTCGGCGAACCGCTCGGCGTTGACGGGGGCGTTCCGCGAGGCGGCCTCGGTCCTGAGGGCGGGGACGTCGGAGATGACCTTCTCCGCGTAGTCGCGCCGCCACGCCTGCCCCGCGGCCTTCAGCCGGGCGATCTCCGTGCCGACCGCCCGCGTCTGCGGCATCCTGGGCACCAGGCCCTCGAGCGTGGCCATGGCCTTGGCCTCTGTGACGACCGCGTCGCGGTAGGCCTGCAGGGACGCCGCCTCGTTGGTCCTGCCGTAGGCCCTGACCGAGCCCTCCTGCGTGGCCAGCGCGCTGGCCACGTCCAGGGTGCGCAGCGCGGCGGGGTCCACGACGTCGACCACGGCTATCCTGGCCACCCTGGTCTCCTCGATCGAGGAGACCGTGAAGGCGGCGGCGATCGTGAACAGCAGGGCGACGATCGCCCCGGTGAGCAGGAACCACTGCCCGACCCGCAGCTTGCCGAAGCCCGTCGCCGGGGCGGGGGTCGGCAGCGGCCGGATCCCCGTCCGCCCGCTCATCGGCCGTTTCCTCGTGAGATGAGCACGGTGGCCAGGTCGTCGCTGAGCGAGTCGCCGTTGAGCTCGATCACCCGCTCGATCAGCCGGTCGAGGTGGATCCCGTCGTGCTCGTGCACCAGGGCGAGCAGCCCCTCGGTGCCGAGCAGGTCGGGTCCTCCGCCGACGGTCGCCTCGATCAGGCCGTCGGTGTAGAGCAGCAGCGACCAGTCCTCGCCCAGCGTGACCTCGATCTCCGACCAGCTCACGCCCTGGAAGATGCCCAGGGGCGGTCCGGAGGGGGTGCCCGGCACCACGCCGATCACGCCGTCGCGGATCAGCAGCGGCGGAGGGTGGCCGACCACGTGCATCCGCGCGTGGTCGAGGGCCGGGTCGATCGTGACGATGCACAGGGTCGTGAAGATCTCCGCCGACTTCCGCTCCAGGCGGAGCACCGAGTCCAGGACGCCCAGCAGCTCGTTGCCGGTGTGCCCGGCCAGCACGAGAGCCCGCCACGCGATCCGGAGCGCGACCCCCAGCGCGGCCTCGTCGGGGCCGTGCCCGCACACGTCGCCGACCACCACGTGCACGGCGCCGTCGGGGCTCTGCACGGTGTCCCAGAAGTCGCCGGCGAGCAGGGCCCGTCTGCGCCCCGGCAGATAGCGGGCGTCGTGCTCCAGCTCTCCGGGGTCCAGCAGGGGGACGGGCAGCAGGCCGCGTTCGAGGCGGGAGTTCTCCTTGGTGAGCAGCTCGGCCTCGACCAGCCTGCGCTGGGCCAGGTCGGCGCGCTTGCGCTCCATCGCGTAGCGGATCGCCCGCGCCAGCAGCCGGGCCTCCACGTCCTGCTTGACCAGGAAGTCCTGCGCGCCCGCCGCCACGGCCTCCGTGCCGACGTGGGTGTCGTTCAGCCCGGTCAGCACGAGCACGGCGGCGTGCGGCGCCATCGACAGCACCTGCTCAAGCGCCTCCAAGCCGTGCGCGTCGGGCAGGGAGAGATCGACGAGCACGCACTGCACGTCGTCATTCAGCCGCTCGCGGCTCTCCTGGAGACTGCGCACCCAGATGATCTTCGGCGGGTTGTCCGCCTGCGAGAGCAGCTCCTCCACGAGAAAGGCATCGCCCGCGTCGTCCTCGATGAGCAGGAGCGTGAGCGTTTCATTGGGAGGGGCGGTCACTGACGCCTCTTAGGGGGAATCGGGGAACCTACTTAACGGTATGCAGAATAGTGCGGCATCCGGACCTATGGGACGATGATCACTGAGCTCCGGGGGTGTCCGGCCTGGGCACCCGCGGTCCTCTCTCCGGCACGCCGCTCCCGGGGATCCGGCCGCTCACCCAGGGGGGATCAGCTCAAGGCCCTCGGGAAGACTACCCTCATGGGAGGCCTCGGCCAGGAAGAACAGCAACGTGTCGCGGAACGCCTGGGCGGCGCGGGTCGGCTCGACGTCCTTGCGGTGGGCGATGGCGATCGTACGGCGCAGCCCCGGAGGCGCAAGCGGCGTCCCCGTCAGCCCGGGGCGCCCGTCCAGGACCATCGAGGGGACCAGGGCGATGCCGAGCCCGGCCTCGACGAAGCGCAGCACGGCGTCCATCTCGCCGCCCTCGACGGACAGCCTGGGCTCGAACCCCGCCTGGCGGCACGCCCCCAGCGTCGCCTCCCGCAGGTCGTAGCCGCGCCGGAACATCACCATCGGCTGCCCGCGCAGATCCTGTATCCGCATGTACGGCCTGCGCGCGTGCGAGATGGAGGGGGAGACGACGACCAGGTCCTCCCGCAGCACCTCCTCGGTGACCAGGGCGGGGTCGTCGCTCTGCAACGGCATGATGATCAACGCCAGGTCGAGCTGGCCACGGGCGAGGACGCGGACCAGGTCGCGGGAGCCCCCCTCCTCGACGAGCAGCTCGATGCCGGGGTACTCGCGGTGGAACCTGGCCAGGGCGTCCGCCATCAGCCCGGCGCAGAGCGAGGGCGTCGCGCCGAGCCGTACCCTGCCGCGGCGCAGCCCGGCCAGCTCGCCGACCTCGCGCCTGGCGGTCTCCGCGTCGGCCAGCATCCTGCGGGCCAGCGGCAGCAACGCCTCCCCGGCCGCGGTGAGGGTGACGTTCCCCCGCGCACGGCTGAACAGCGGCGCGCCGAGGTCGGCCTCCAGCGCCCTGATCTGCTTGCTCAGCGAGGGCTGCGCGACCCGCATCCGCTCGGCGGCCTGGGTGAAGTGCCGAGAGTCGGCCACAGCCACGAAGTAGGCCAGTTGCTGGAGCTGCACGTTTCCCTAGCGTACGGAGGAGCCGGTGGCGGATCCGGGGCGGCCCCCCACGTCGGCGACGATGGAAGGTCGCCGGTCGAGGCGCGGTGTGAGATTGCTCGCATCGCGCCGGTGACCGCCGCCATAAAACCGGTATAAACCCAGAGCCGATAGTCACAGGCTATGGAAACCACATCCGCGATGACTTGGACGAGGAGAAACCACCCTACCTAGCGTCGACCTGTGACTGCCACGATTGAGCGCGGATCCGCCACCGCGCCGGTTAAACCTTCCGGGAACGCCCCCGCGAAGGCTGCGAATGTGACGCCCAAGAGGTCCGGCGGGCTCCTGGGCTCATCCAACGGAAAAAAGGCCGTGATGGCCGTCACGGGCGCCATCCTGGTGCTCTTCCTGATCGGCCACATGGCCGGAAACCTCAAGAGCTTCTTCGGCGCGGAGACCTTCAACGCCTACGCCGAATTCCTGCGGACCATGGGCGAGCCGATCCTGCCGCGCCGGGTCCTGCTGACCGTCGTCGAGGTCGTGCTGGTCGTGGCGGTCGTGCTGCACATGTGGTCGGCGATCTCCCTGGCCCGCCGGGCGAGCAAGGCCCGCCCCGTCAAGTACGCGGCCAGGCGCAAGTCCCAGGCGGGCGGCTACGCGACCCACGTCATGCGCTGGGGCGGCGTCACCATCGTGCTCTTCGTCGTCTGGCACCTGCTCGACCTCACCTTCGGCGTGGTCAACCCGGCGGGCTGGGACGGCACGCCGTACGAGAAGCTGGTCCAGGGCTTCGAGCCGTCGCGCTGGTGGGTGACGCTCTTCTACGTGCTCGCCGTCGTCATGGTCGGTCTGCACCTGCGGCACGGCCTGTGGAGCGCCTTCCAGACGCTCGGTCTGGCGAGCTCGCGCAGCTACCGTCCGCTGAAGGCGGGCGCGGCCGTGCTTTCCGCGGTGCTGGTGCTCGGCTTCCTCGCGGTTCCCGTCGGGGTCATGATCGGAGTGGTCAAGTGACGAAGTACACCGAAGGCGAGCCGATCCGCGACACCAAGGCTCCCGAGGGGCCGATCGAGGACCGCTGGGAGAAGCGCAAGTTCGGCGCCAAGCTGGTCAACCCGGCCAACAAGCGCAAGCTCAACGTCATCGTGGTCGGCACCGGCCTCGCGGGCGGCTCGGCCGCCGCGACCCTCGGCGAGCTGGGCTACAACGTCACGTCGTTCTGCTACCAGGACACGCCCCGGCGAGCCCACTCGATCGCGGCCCAGGGCGGGATCAACGCGGCCAAGAACTACCGGGGCGACGGCGACTCGATCTACCGGCTGTTCTACGACACGGTCAAGGGCGGCGACTTCCGCGCCCGCGAGTCGAACGTCTACCGGCTCGCCCAGGTCAGCGTGAACATCATCGACCAGGCGGTCGCCCAGGGCGTGCCGTTCGCTCGTGAGTACGGCGGCCTGCTCGACACCCGCTCCTTCGGCGGCGCGCAGGTCTCCCGTACCTTCTACGCCAGGGGCCAGACGGGCCAGCAGCTGCTGCTGGGCGCCTACCAGGCCCTGGAGCGGCAGATCGCGGCCGGGACCGTGCAGATGCACACCCGCCACGAGATGCTCGACCTGATCATCTCCGACGGCAGGGCGCGTGGCGTCATCGTCCGCGACATGGTCACCGGCGAGATCGAGCGGCACATGGCCGACGCGGTCGTGCTGGCCAGCGGCGGCTATGGAAACGTGTTCTTCCTGTCGACCAACGCCAAGGGCTGCAACACCACGGCGATCTGGCGCGCGCACCGGCGCGGCGCGATGTTCGCCAACCCCTGCTACACGCAGATCCACCCGACCTGTATCCCGGTCAGCGGCGACTACCAGTCCAAGCTGACCCTGATGTCGGAGTCGCTGCGCAACGACGGCCGCGTGTGGGTGCCGGTGAAGGCGGGCGACGACCGTCCGGCCGCGCGGATCCCCGAGGACGAGCGCGACTACTACCTGGAGCGCATCTACCCGGCGTTCGGCAACCTGGTCCCGCGTGACATCGCCTCCCGCGCCGCGAAGAACGTCTGCGACGAGGGCCGCGGCGTCGGCCCCGGCGGCCTGGGCGTCTACCTCGACTTCGCCGACGCGATCCGCCGCCTCGGCCGCGACGCGGTCGAGAAGAAGTACGGCAACCTCTTCGAGATGTACGAGCGCATCACCGGCGAGGACCCCTACAGCCAGCCGATGCGCATCTACCCCGCCGTGCACTACACGATGGGCGGCCTGTGGGTCGACTACGACCTGCAGTCCACCATCCCCGGTCTGTTCGTGATCGGCGAGGCCAACTTCTCCGACCACGGCGCCAACCGCCTCGGCGCGTCCGCGCTGATGCAGGGCCTGGCCGACGGCTACTTCGTGCTGCCGACCACGATCGGCGACTACCTCGCGAACGGCCCCTACGGGGAGATCGACGAGGAGGCCGTGGCCGAGGCCGAGATCGCGGTCCGTGAGAAGATCGACAGGCTGCTGACGAACAACGGCACCCGCACCGCCGACTCCTACCACCGCGAGCTGGGCAAGCTCATGTGGGACTACTGCGGCATGGAGCGCACCGAGGAGTCGCTGCGCAAGGCGCTTGAGCGGATTCCCGAGCTGCGCGAGGAGTTCTGGCAGAACGTGAAGGTGTCCGGCGAGGCCGACGAGCTGAACCAGGCGCTGGAGCGGGCAGGCCGGGTCGCCGACTTCTTCGACCTGGCCGAGCTGATGTGCATCGACGCGCTGCACCGCACCGAGTCGTGCGGCGGCCACTTCCGCGCCGAGTCACAGGACGCCGACGGCGAGGCCCTGCGCGACGACGAGCACTTCGCCTACGTCGCGGCCTGGGAGTACGGCGAGCAGGGCCCGATCCTGCACAAGGAAGACCTCAACTACGAGTACGTCAAGATGAGCCAGCGGAGCTACAAGTGAGCGCACCCGACGCAGTGAGCGAAGCGGCCCACGAGGGACGAGTGGTCCGTGCAGCGAATGAGGAGTGGTAAGCGAACCATGGGTATGAACCTCACTCTCAAGGTCTGGCGGCAGAAGGGCCCCGAGGACAAGGGCCACATGGTCACCTACCGGGTCGAGGACGTGTCGCCCGACATGTCCTTCCTGGAGATGCTCGACGTGCTCAACGAGCGTCTCATCCTGGAGGGCGACGACCCGGTCGCCTTCGACCACGACTGCCGCGAGGGCATCTGCGGCATGTGCGGCATGGTCATCAACGGTGTGGCGCACGGCGAGCAGGTCGCCACGACCACCTGTCAGCTGCACATGCGGCACTTCGAGGACAACGCGGTCATCACCATCGAGCCGTGGCGCGCCGCGCCGTTCCCGGTGGTCAAGGACCTGGTCGTGGACCGCTCGGCGTTCGACCGGATCATCCAGGCGGGCGGCTTCGTCTCCGTCCCGGCCGGTTCCGCGCCCGACGCGCACAGCGTCCCGGTGAAGAAGGTCGATGCCGACGCGGCGTTCGACGCGGCCACCTGCATCGGCTGCGGCGCCTGCGTCGCCGCCTGCCCCAACGGGTCGGCCTCCCTCTTCACCGCAGCCAAGATCACCCACCTGGGTCTGCTGCCGCAGGGCCAGCCCGAGCGCGACTCCCGCGCCAAGGCCATGGTCGAGCAGATGGACGCCGAGGGCTTCGGTGGCTGCACCAACACCGGCGAGTGCACCGCGGTCTGCCCCAAGGGCATCCCGCTGGACACCATCGCCCGGATGAACCACGACTACCTCAGGGCCGCCAAGTAGGTCCCGCCCTCCGAAGGCCCGGCTGTCTTTCCACGACGGCCGGGCCTTCGGCTTGCCGCAGGACCGGGGGCCACCGTTGGGTCGGCGCCGTGGACACGGGAAAGATCGGACTTGACGATATGCCAGGTCAATCTATCTTCTAAATAAGAAGCTTTCTTGAAAGTGCGCCACCTTCGGGGGACCGTTCACGGCCCATCAAGCAGTTGGAGGCAAGTAGATGCACCTCAGAAAGCACGCCGCGGCCCTGTCCGTGACCCTTCTCACCGCCGCCACACTCCTCGTCACGGCGGCTCCCGCGTACGCCCAGCCCACCAACTGCCGCAGCGGCAAGGAGAACATCACCAACACGGGCTTCGACTTCTGGTACATCTGCACCGGTGGTGACGGCGGGTACGCCATGGAGTACCGCGTCAAGCACCCCAACCCCCAGGTCGACGCCTGGATCTACGGGTATCGCACCCCCTGCGTGCCCGTCGGGCAGTTCCTCGACTTCCACCAGACCTGGGGCCAGCGCGAGGGCACGTCGATAGTCAACTGCTGACGTCGGCCCCGTGATCCCGTTCCGCCGACGGCCACCGGGCCGTCGGCGGGAACTTCGCCGCACAGCGGGCGCAGGCCTGGTGAGGGACCTGCCGGGCCCCTCACGCTCCCCGGCCCCCGACCGGTTCCCCGACGAGGCGACGCCGACCGGTGAGCCCCCTGCGTTTCCATGACAGGCCAGAACCCCGCACGTAGCCTGAGGCTGTCGCAACCGTTACGGATCCCCGCGGGGCTGCTCATGCGCGATCGTGACACGGATGTCCCGACCGCCGGGGACGGGATCGGACGGCGGATCGCCCGGGCTCGCAAACTTCGTGGCCTGACACAACAGCAACTCGCCGACCGTGTGCCCTGCTCCAAGAGCCTGATCGCCCAGGTCGAACGAGGACACAAGCCCGCGACACAGGCGCTCGTCGCCGCCGTGGCGCGGACTCTGCGCATCGAACCCGGCGAACTGACAGGGCAGCCGTACCGTGATCCCGCCGCTCGCGAAGACAGGGTCCACGAGTGCGTTCCCGAGATCCGGCGTGCACTCCTCGCGTGGGATCTGCCCGACGAGGACCTGTTGCCGCCGTCAGCGGAACTGCTTCGAGCTGATGTGCGTCGAGCGTCCGCGCTGGGCAGGCAGGCCCAGTACATCCGGCTTGGCGAGATGCTCCCGGGCCTGCTGGATGAGCTGACGCGAGCCGCTCACGCCAGTGAGGGAGCGCGGCGTGATGAGATCTTCGGACTGCTGTCCGAGGCGTACACCGGGGTGACGGCGATCGCCTACACGCTGGGTTACTTCGATCTGCGCAGCTCGGCCATGGACCGCGTGGCATGGGCGGCCCGAGCCTCACAGGACCCGCTGCGTGTCGCCCGCACGCAGTGGCAACGTTCGACGCTGTTCCTGGCGACGGCCACCTACGACAGGGGGCTGGCACTCCTGGGGCAGGTGAGGCGGGACATCGGTGAGGATCTCGGCCGGATGACCCCCGCCGAACTGAGCGTGTACGGTGCCGCCCATCTCCGTTCCGCGATCTTCGCCGCTCGCGCGGCGGACCGTCAGACCGCCTTCGATCACATCGAACACGCCCGAGAGGCCGCCCGAGTGCTGGGACGAGACGCCAACCACTACGGCCTCGAATTCGGCCCCTCCAATGTGAGCATGCACGAGGTCGCGGTCGCCGTGGAGATGTACGACGGCGGGGAGGCCGTCCGTCGTGCTCAGAACGTCACGCTTCCCGCAACGGTCGCGCCGGTCCGTCGCGGCCACCACTACATCGATCTGGCGCGTGGCTGGCTCTACCACGGCGATCGTCAGAAATCCCTGGAGATGCTGTTCGCCGCCCGCCGTGTCGCGCCCCAGCAGACGCGCAACCATCCGATGGTCCACGAGACCGTCCGGATGCTCGTCGACCTGGAACGGCGGCGACCGCACACGCTCAGTGGGTTCGCGCGCTGGCTCGGCATGCCGTGATCCACAGGTGTTTCACGACCTGTGAAACTTCGCGGCCTTCCATGAAGGTCACGCTGTGTTCATGCAATCGGACATTGAGCCATCGAATGCGATGGGTGGCCGAGACCTGTCGTCCGCTCCGCCGTCCGACAACCGGTCCGGTACTCCGCGTGATCATCCCCGGCGGGAGGGACGCGGGGACGATCGAGCGGTGAACCCGCCCCCGGACACCTCTGTCGCACCTCATGGGCAGACCCGGTCGCCTGTCACGGACGCGGGGCGGTCCTTCGGCCGGGTGGAGGTCCAAGCCGTGGACGAGGCCGGATCCACAACCGCCAGGCCGGCCATCCCCGGCTGGCGGATCATCCGCAGCGACACCGGGCGGCTGTGGGCGAGTCGAGAGAGTCCGTTCGCCGACGCTGTGACGCGGGGCCAGGCGCTCAACGTCCCGCCCTTCCGTACGGTGGACGCCGACACCTTCGATGAGCTGTGTGAAGAGGTCGAGCGACAGGAGGCGGCGGCCGGGCTGGTGATCCCGTGATCGGTCACCCTCGCACGCCCGGCCGGATCTCATTCCGGCCAGGCACTCTCTCGGTCCCGACACCCACCAGGAGATCCCTGTGAACGCCATTACGAGCATCGCCTCGGACGGCACCTTCGTCATCGGCTCCACCGCCGAGCGGCTGCTCACTCCGGGCGAGGTCGCCGCCCTGTTCCACGTCGACCCCAAGACCGTCAACAGATGGGCGCAGACGGACCTGCTCACGTCCGTCCGTACTCCGAGCGGTCAACGCCGCTACCGGGAAGGAGAGGTCCGAGCCCTGCTGAACGGCGGGAGGAAGTAGGTGGGGTGCATAACAGCTAAATTGTGTGGCTATTAGTGATTTATAGGGCTTTGGTATTTATTTGAAATTCGACTCCCCAATTCTGTTGTGATCCGATTACATTCCGTGGCTCTGGGATTTGGGATACCAAAATGGGGGCATGGATGGGCGCCAGCGGAACGGGTGGCGGTGGGCGGCAGCCGGGCTGACGATCGGCGTGTCGACCGCCACCCTGGGATTCGCGCTACGCACCAGGGATCTGGCGACGGCGGCGAACGTCGCACAGTTGTTGTCGTTGCTCCCCATCGCGGTCGGTGTGATCGGCTGGGCGCGTGCGCGAGGTGAAACGGCCACTCCTTCGCCAGGGCCGGAGCCGGAGGAGCCGGGCGTGCTCGTGCTGGACGAGGTGGCGCGGGCCGTTCAGGGAAAAGCCGACAGACTCGCGCAGTCGATGGACCGCCAGAGAGTCCTCGGCGAGGCACTGCGGGAGCCGCTGGACCGGCTGACCCGGACCGCGGACCGGCTGCTGGCGGAACGGCGGTCGCTGAGTGGTCGGCTCGCGGCCGGGCGATCCGGCACCGTCGGCGGGCCCGCGAACCTGAGCGAGGGGGAGCTCGCGCTGCCTGAGGGCTCGGTCGCCCGCCTGTACCAGGCTCTTGGGCGAATACGGCGGCGGCGGGAGGCGGTCGCCCGGCTGCGTCGGGCTCTTCGGCGGGCAGGGCGGCGGCTGGAGGCGGTCGAACGACTGGGCGAGGAGACGCGACGGCGACTGGAGCAGTCCGAGCGGCAGGGGACACAGGCCGGACAACTCCTGCACGAGGCACAACTGCAGGCCGCCGCCGTACGGCGCAGCCTTGCCGAGGCCGGTCACCCGATACCGGAGGCCACTCCCAGTGCCTCTCCGCCACCGCTCGTTTTCGACGGGGCGAAACTGACGGGGGAGAGCGACCGGTGGACGGCCGAAGAGATCTTTCGCCCCGTCGACGACCTCCTTCGGCGGGAAGCCGCCGCCCTGGACCGGATCCGAAGTGACCTCGCCTCGACGGCCGACATCGCGTACTTCGAAACGACCGACCCTACGGAGGAGAGCGGCTTCCCGGATTGGCGAAGCTGGAAGACGATCACCGCGGCGAGCCTGTCGCTTGTCTGCGTCGTCCTGGTGGTCTATCTGGTCGGACCATTTCTGAACCCTCCCACGTCACATGATCCCGCCCCTCGTCAATCACCGCCGAAACCGATCCAAAAGATTCTCTGGGCCCACAGAATCGGCCGTTGGGTCCAGTCCAGTCCGGCGGTGACCGGAGGTGTGGTCTATGTCGGCAGCGACGACGGCAGGGTGTACGCCCTGGACGCGATGACCGGTGCCGAACGATGGGCCGGTGAAACCGGCAGAGCGGTCCAGTCCAGTCCGGTGGTTGCCGGGGGTGTGGTCTATGTGGGCAGTGACGACGGCAGGGTGTACGCGCTGGACGCGGCGACGGGTGCCGAACGCTGGTCCTACAAGACCGGCGACGAGGTCTTCTCCAGTCCGGTGGTTGCCGGGGGTGTGGTCTATGTGGGCAGTGATGACGGCAGGGTGTACGCGCTGGACGCGGTGACCGGTGCCCGGCGCTGGGCCCATAGAACCGGCGACTCCGTCGGCTCCAGTCCGGCGGTTGCCGAGGGCGTGGTCTATGTGGGCAGTGACGACGGCAAGGTGTACGCGCTGGACGCGGCGACCGGCGCCAGGCGCTGGACGTACAAAACCGGTGACGAGGTCTTCTCCAGTCCGGCGGTTGCCGGGGGTGTGGTCTACGTCGGCAGTGATGACAGCAATGTGTACGCCCTGGACGCGGTGACCGGTGCCCGGCGCTGGGCCCGCAGAACCGGTAAAGAGATCAACTCCAGTCCGGCGGTGGTCGACGGTGTGGTCTATGTGGGCAGTGCCGACGGCAGGATCTACGCCCTGAACGCGGCGACCGGCGCCGAACGCTGGAGCACCATAACCGGCGACTGGGTCCGATCCGGTCCTGCGGTGGTCGACGGTGTCGTCTACGTCGGCAGCGACGACTACAACGTGTACGCCCTGGACGCGGCGACCGGCGCCGAACGCTGGACCTGCAAAACCGGCCGATGGGTGCAGACCAGCCCGGCGGTGGCCGACGGTGTGGTCTACGTCGGCAGCCATGACGGCAAGGTGTACGCCCTGAACGCCATGACAGGGTGACTCGCCGTCCACCGGTCGGCCGTCTGTCTCGCCGCCTGAGCCCGGTCGCTCCCGTCGCTCCGCTCTTCGTCGAAGCCGTGGCCGTGGCCGGTGTCGGGCACCTCATCGTGATGCTCGGCGGCACACTCCTGAGGAGTTCCGAAAGTCACGTGAGGCACGGTGTCGTCTGGTTACATTGGTACCGATTTGATCACAGACTCATGGCGGGGGGCTCTGATGAGACGGATACCGGTTCGCAGGCTCCGGACTTCGGGGGGCGCCGAGGTGGTCGTGTTCTCGGCCTGGGAACGGGAGGGGTGCGCGACGAGAACGGTGTTCACGGTCGGCGGCGGGGTGGGCGTTGGTCGCTGAACCCGCGGACTCCGTCTCCGTGTCCGGCGTTTCCGTGCCCGACGTCCCTGTCTTCGATGTCGCCGGGCTCACGAAGGTGCACGGGCGGGAGCGACGGGTCGCGAACGACGACCTGACGCTGTCCATCGCGCGTGGCGAGATCTTCGGCATCCTCGGCGACAACGGCGCGGGGAAGACGACGCTGGTGCGGCAGATGGCCGGGCTCATCGCCCCGACATCGGGGGAACTGCGCTTCATGGGCACCCCCGTCGAGGAGGCGGAACGTGAGCTGACGACCCAGGTCGGCTACATGCCGCAGTCGGCGTTCGCGCTGAACAACCTGACGGTCAGTGAGGCGATCTTCTTCACCGCCCGGTTCCGCGGGCTCAGCCGCCGCGCGGCACGTGGCGAGGTGGCCCGCCTGCTCTCCCAGTGGGCGATCGAGCCGCTGGCGAACCGCGTCGCCAAGCAACTGTCGGGAGGGCAGCGACGCCTGCTGCAGCTCGCGGTCACGATGGCGGGAAGCCCGCCCGTCCTGATCCTGGACGAGCCGACGAACGACCTGGACCCGGTCAACCGCAAGCGCGTGTGGCACCTGCTCACGGCCGCCAACCAGGACGGAGCGACGATCATCTTCGTGACGCACGACGCCGTCGAGGCGGAGAAGGTCGTGCACCGGGTGGCCATCATGCGGCAGGGGCGGATCGTCGCCCTCGGCAGGCCGCTCGATCTCAAGCAGGAGATCGGCCATCGGTTCCGCCTCGAACTGATCGGGACACCGGGCGACCCGCCCGCCCCGCTCGCCCGGGTCCACTGCACCGAGGTCGAACCCGGTAGGTGGCTGGCGATCCTCGACAAAGCGGATGTCGGCGAAATCATGACAAATCTTGATATGCAGAAGTTCGATGACGTCCGGCTGAGCTCCTCAACCCTCGAAGACCTCTACCTTCACTATGCGACCACATAACAGCGTCCAGCACCCCGCCGCCCAACTGGCCGACCTGATCCTGGTCCAGCTCTCCAACTGGCGCTGGGCCTGGCCCCAGCTCGTGCTGACGGGACTGGTCGCGCCCCTGGCCAGCATGCTCGCCCTGTCGACCGTCTCCGGCGGAGCGAACCGGTCCCTGAACGAGCACATCCTCGTCGGCATGCTCATGTTCGCCTTGCTCTTCCAGAACCAGAACCAGGTGGCGGGCAACTTCTCCTTCATGAAGGCGAACGGGACCCTTGAGTTCTTCGCCGCGCAGCCCGTCAGCCGGGTACTGCTGGCGATCGCCACGGTCGGCGCCTTCTTCCTGCTGTCGTTGCCCGCCCTGCTGGTCATCGTGGTGGTCGGGGCGCTGGTCCTGGGCGTCGGGCTGTCCCTGAGCCCGTGGCTGCTCGTCGTCGTGCCCCTGTGCGTCGTGTCCGCGGCGGGTATCGGCGCGCTCATCGGCAGCCTCACGAACACGATGGAGGAGAGCGGCGCGGCGAGCCTGGTCGTGACCTTCCTGATGACGGGGTGTGGCCCGGTCCTGATCCCGGCCGACCGCCTGCCGGCCGCGATCAACGCGATCGGGGTGCTCAACCCCGCCACCTACGCCGCCTCTGCGCTCCGGGCATCCCTGACCGGGACGGTCGGCTCGCGCCTGCCGGTTGACCTGGCCGTGCTCGCGTTGTTCGCCGCCGGAGTCCTTCTCCTCCTCGTCAAGAGGATGCCGTGGCGGATGCGCCGGTGAGGAGGATTCGGATCGGCCGGATACTGCTCCTCGCGTTCGCGGCGTGGGTCGCGGGATTTTTCTCCTGGTGGACGGTCAGCTGGTCGATCGAAGCGGAAGAATGCGGTCTCGATCCGTACACGGAGTACGAGACGGAGAAATGCGTTCCGGTGAGCGCGTGGGGGGCCGCGGCGGCGTATATGTGGGTCGCCACTCCGGTGGTCTGGATCGCGGCGGCCCTTTTTCTTTGGCTCGCTCCCAGGCGTCTGGTGCGGGTCCGGCGGGCCGCGCTGTGGAGTGTTCCCCTGCTCCCGGTCGGCACCGTCGTCATACAGGTCCTCGTGTACGTCCTCTACGGGCCGCCACCCCCCTGACATGTCGTGGTAGGCATTCCCGTCAAGGCCGGACGGCAGGCGGCGCGAGGCCACGTGCCGTATCGGCTCCTTCATGGCCCCGATCCTGCTCCTGGTTCCGGCTGCGGTGATGCGGCGGTAGCGGGCGTCACCAGCACCTGAAAGAGCGATTCGATCCACTGGGCAAGCTCCTCCGGCTGTCCCTGAGTCAGTGCCGTCGTGCCCAGAACGCTGCGCATGAGCCACACCCCCGCCTGTAGGGAGAGCATCAGTTCCGCCCGGACGTCGGCTGCGGTACCGGACAGTTCCTCGTTGAGGTGCCGCCCGGCATGCCGCCCGATCGCCTCGCGCATGATCTGGGCGGCTCTGGGATTGGCCGTCGACCTCAGCATGAGCAGGAACGGCCCGAGTTCCTCCGCCTCCGGCGCCGTCCGCGCCACCAGCGCCCGCGCGGTCTTACCGGCCAGTTCCACGCCGGTGCCCGCGATCACCGTGCGCGGCGCGAAGGCCACGTCGACGGCCTCGGCGAACAGCCGTTCCTTCGATCCGAAGTAGCGGTTGATGAGCATCGCGGTCACGCCTGCGCTCTGCGCGATGTCGCGGACTCCCACTCCGTCGTAGCCGTACCGGGTGAAGGCGGCGACCGCCGCGTCCAGGATGGCCTGCCGGGTGGTGGCGGCGTCGCGCCGGCGTCTGCCCGGGGTGGAGCCCTGTGGTTCTGATCGGCTGAGGGGGGAGCTGGGCTCGGCGGTGTCACTCATGTCTACAAGCGTATACTTTTATGTAAGTCTACGAGCGTAGACATCGGGCGTTCAACGTATCTCGCCACCCGAACCACGATGCGAGGATGAAATGGATCTTCAACTGACGGGCAAGCGCGCCCTGGTCACCGGCTCCAGTTCCGGCCTCGGCGAAGCCATCGCCAAGGCCCTGGCCGCCGAAGGTGCCGACGTCGTCGTGCACGGCCGCGACCGCCTGCGTACCGAAACCGTCGCCGCCGCCATCCGGACAGCCGGCGGCAGGGCTCATGCCGCGATCGGAGACCTGACCACCGACGACGGCGCCGACGCCGTGGCCGAGGCCGCGCTGACCGGCGGCCCAATCGACATCCTGGTCAACAACGCCGGCGCCTACCTCCACCGCTCATGGAAGGAGGCCACCGCCGGCGACTGGAGCCACACCTACGAGGTCAACGTCATCTCCGGGGTCCGTATGATCCTGCGCCTGGTTCCCCGCATGCACGAGCGCGGCTGGGGTCGCGTCATCCAGATCGGCGGCGGGCTCGGCCTGCAACCGAGCGCGGACCTGCCTCACTACACCGCCACGTTGGCCGCCCGCCACAACCTCACGGTCTCGCTGGCCCGCGAGCTGAAGGGGACCGGAATCACGGCCAACACCGTCGCCCCCGGCGCCATCCTGGTCGACAGCGTTCAGCGGTTCCTCACCGACCTTGCTCCGGCTCGCGGCTGGGGCGAGACGTGGGAGGACATCGAACGCAACGCGATCGAGGAACTGGTGCCCAACGACGTCGGCCGGATGGGCCGTCCCGAGGAAATCGCCGCCGCGGTCCTCTATCTCAGCGGCCCGCTCGCCGACTACGTCACGGGCGCCACCCTACGGGTGGACGGCGGCACCATCCGCGGTGTCCACTGATCGCCCGTCGCTTTCACGATCGCCGGGGCCGCCCGTTTGCGTGGGCGGCCCTGCCGCTCTCAGTGGAGTTCCAGGACGATCTCCTGGCGCAGTGTTCCCGCGTCGATGCCCGCGTCGGCGATGACGCGGGAGGCCAGGCCGCCGCCTTCGCGCAGGAGGCCGAGTAGCAGGTGGCCGTCCTGGATGCTCTTCTGGCCGAGGGCCAGTGTCTCGCGCAGGGACAGTTCCAGGGTCTTCTTGGCCCGTGAGGTGAGGGGGATGTGGCGCCCGCTCAGGCGTCCTCTGCGGGTGGTCACGGGGGCGCGGTCCAGGGAGCCGGGCCCGAAGGCGGCTTCGACCTTCTCCCTGATGGCCGACAGGTCGATGCCGATCGACTCAAGGGCCTCGGCGTCCAGGGTTTCGGTGGGCCGCTGGGGGATCAGGCGGGTGACGGCCTGGTAGGCGCCTTCGTAGTCGAGGCCGTGCCTGCCCAGCACCCGGGCCGAGAGTGTGGCGCGCTGGTCGAGCAGGCCGAGCAGGAGATGCTCGGTGCCGATGTGGCCGTGGTGCAGCCGCCTGGCGTTCTCCTGGGCGAGGACGACCGCCTGGCGGGCATCCTGGTGGAACCGTTCGAACATGGCTATTTCTCCCGTCTCAACAGGCCTCGGCCCCCGGCGTACTTCTTGTGGACCGCCTGCTTGGTCACTTCCAAGCAGTAGGCGATCTCCTGCCAGGACCAGCCCTGCTCCCTGGCGTTCTCAACCTGCAGTGCCTCCAGCCGATCCACGAGCATCCGCAACGCCCGTACGGCCCGCAGGCCGACGGCCGGATCGCGGCTGCCTGCGTCGGAGGCCAGCTGTGCCGTATCGCTCATGAGTGTCAATGTAAGTTGACGCCCTCTTCGTGTCAACCTTGATTGACGCCATCTCACGGTCAGAAAACGGTTTGCCTGGTGATCGCTGGTTTTGTCAGGCTGGAAGGGCTATGCGCTCCCTACCTGTCGCCGATCCCGGCGTTCCCGATGCCCGCAGCCCGTTCCGCTACCTCCTCTGGGTAGCCCGCACCCAGGCGGGTCCCCTGTTCATCGGCATCGGCTACGCCACCCTGTGGTGGATCGCGATGGCACTCGTGCCCGCCGCGATGGGCAGAGGCATCGACGCCCTCAGGGCGAAGGACATGCCGGGCCTGCTCACCTGGGCGGCGGTGGTGCTCGGCCTGGGGCTCGTGCAGGCGACCGCGGGCATCCTGCGGCACCGGATGGCCGTCTACAACTGGCTGGCCGCCGCCTACCGCACCGTCCAGGTCACCGTCAGGCAGGCGACCAGGCTGGGCGCGACCCTGCCGAAGAGGATGTCGACCGGCGAGGTGGTCAGCGTCGGCAACTCCGACATCGCCCACATCGGCAACGCGATGGACATCCTGCTCCGAGGCACCGGAGCGGTCGTCGCCATCGGCACGATCACCGTCATCCTCATCAGTACCTCGCCGCCGCTGGGCCTGGCGGTGCTCGTCGGCGTGCCGATCATGGCCGTCGCCGTCGGCCCCCTGCTCAAGCCGCTGCACCGGCGCCAGCACGCCCACCGCGACCTGCAGGGAGAACTGTCGACCCGCGCGGCCGACATCGTCGCGGGCCTGCGCGTGCTGCGCGGCGTCGGCGGCGAGCAGATCTTCGCCGAGCGTTACACCGACGAGTCCCAGAAGGTACGGCACGCGGGCGTGCGGGTCGCGGCGGTCGAGGCGACGCTTGAGGGAGCGCAGATCCTGCTGCCCGGCCTGCTGATCGCGGGTGTGACCTGGCTGGGTGCGACGTTCGCGATCAGAGGCGAGATCACCGTGGGCCAGCTCGTCGCCTTCTACGGCTACGCGGTCTTCCTGATCGCCCCCCTGCGCGCGCTCACCGAGGCGGCCGACAAGCTGACCAAGGGGCACGTGGCCGCCCGCAGGGTGGTGCGGATCCTCCAGCTGCAGCCCGAGGTCACGGGCGGCACCGGCGGCTCGGCGGGAGGCCTGCTGCGCGACGTCGCCTCGGGCGTCGCGATCCGCCCCGGCGTTTTCACCGCCGTCGTCTCGGCCGCGCCGGAGGAGACCGCCGCGATCGCCGACCGGCTCGGCCGCTACGCCGACGGCGACGTGGACTTCGGCGACGTGTCCCTGGACACCCTGCCGATCTCCGAGGTCCGCCGCCGGATCCTGGTCGCGGACAACGAGGCGGGGCTGTTCGCCGGAGTGCTCAGGGACGAGCTGGACGTCACCGGTGAGGCCTCGGACGAGCGGATCGCGGACGCCCTGCGCGCCGCGTGCGCCGAGGACGTCGTCGAGGCGCTCCCCGGCGGTCTCGACGAGCACGTCGCCGAGTCGGGCCGGGAGTTCTCCGGCGGTCAGCGGCAGCGGCTGCGGCTCGCCAGGGCGCTGACCGTCGACCCGGAGGTGCTCGTCCTCGTCGAGCCGACCAGCGCGGTCGACGCCCACAGCGAGGCGCGCATCGCCGGTCGGCTGGCCAAGGCCAGAGCGGGGAGGACCACCCTGGTCTGCACGACCAGCCCGCTGGTGCTCGACCGCGCCGACCACGTGATCTACGTGGAGGAAGGCCTCCTGCGCGCCCAGGGAACCCACCGGGACCTGCTGGCCGCCTACCCGGGCTACCGGGCGGTCGTCACCAGGGGCGAGGACCTTCTGAGCGAGGGACCGGAGGAGACAGGCGGGATTCCCGAACCCGCCGCCGCAGGGTGCGGGTCACGGGGCGAGGAGATGGCATGAGCAGGCAGATCCTGCCGGTCGCCGACCAGGCGCAGGTCAGGGCGTACGCCCGCAGGCTCACACTGAAGTATCCCGGCGCGCTGACGGTCGCGCTCGGCCTGCACGGCCTGGCCGCCATGGCGGGGCTGGCCGTGCCCTGGCTGCTCGGCGGCCTCGTCCAGGGCGTCCAGGACGGCACCGGGACCGATGTCACCCTGGTCGCGCTGGCCATCGCGGGCTTCCTGGCCGCGCAGGGGGTGCTGGTCAGGTTCGCCGTCTACGCCTCCTCAAGGCTCGGCGAGAAGGTCCTGGCCGAGTTGCGCCAGGAGTTCGTCGGCCGGGTCCTCGGCCTGCCGCTGTCGACGGTCGAGCGCGCCGGGTCGGGCGACCTGATCACCCGCACCTCCCGGGACGTGGACACGCTGTCGCGCAGCGTACGGCACGCGGTACCCGAGACGATGATCGCTCTGGTCACCTGTGCGATCACCGTCGGCGCGCTGCTGCTGGTTGGGCCGCTGCTCACGCTGCCCGCGCTGCTGGCCGTACCGATCCTGTGGGTCTCCACCCGGTGGTACCTCAAGCGGGCGCGGGACGGCTACCTGCGCGAGAGCGCCGCGTACGCCGACATGACCGACGGCCTGGCCGAGACGGTCGGCGGCGCCCGCACCGTCGAGGCCCTGGGCCTGCAGGAGCGCAGGCACCGCCGTACCGACGCCGACATCGCCAGGTCGTGGGCCGCGGAACGCTACACCCTCGGGCTGCGCACGGTCTGGTTCCCCACGGTCGAGCTCGGCTACGTGATCCCGATCGTGGCGACCCTCGTCGTCGGTGGCGCCTTCTACATCCAGGGCTGGGTCTCGCTGGCCCAGGTGACCGCGGCCACGCTCTACGTGCAGCAGCTCATCGACCCGCTCGACCGGCTGCTGATGTGGATCGACGAGCTCCAGGTCGGCGGCGCCTCCATGGCCCGGCTGCTGGGCGTCGCCGCGGTGCCCGACGACCGTGAGGCGGGTTCCGGCGTGCCGCGGGGGGAGGAGCTGCGGGCCGACGGCGTCCGTTACGCCTACCGCGAGGGGCACGACGTGCTGCACGGCATCGACCTGGTGGTCGAACCGGGGGAGCGGCTGGCCATGGTCGGCCCCTCCGGCGCGGGCAAGTCGACGCTCGGCCGCCTGCTGGCGGGCATCCACGGGCCGCGTACCGGCTCGGTCACGGTCGGCGGCACCCCGCTGGTCGAGCTGCCGCTTGACGACCTGCGCGGGCACGTCGCCCTGGTGACCCAGGAACACCACGTGTTCCGGGGCACGCTGCGCGAGAACGTGCTGATCGCCCGGCCCGAGGCGGACGACTCGCAGGTCCGGGCGGCGCTTGAGGCCGTCGACGCCTGGGAGTGGGCCTCCGCCATGCCCGACGGGCTCGACACGATGGTCGGCTCCGGCGGCGAGCCGGTCCCGCCCGCCCAGGCGCAGCAGCTCGCCCTCGCCCGTCTGGTGCTGGCCGACCCGCACACCCTGGTCCTGGACGAGGCGACCTCGCTGATCGACCCCAGGGCGGCCCGCTCGCTGGAGCGCTCGCTGGCCGCCGTCCTCGACGGCCGTACCGTGATCGCCATCGCCCACCGCCTCTACACGGCGCACGACGCCGACCGGGTCGCGGTGGTCGAGGAGGGGCGGATCAGCGAGCTGGGGTCCCATGACGAGCTGGTCGCGGCCGACGGCTCCTACGCCGCACTGTGGAGCAGCTGGCACGGCACGCCCCGGTGAGGTGACATCGCGCGCCGGCCGCCGCGGTGCGTTTTGGTCGTGGCGTGTTTTCCCGCGAACCTATCCATAATCAACCGTCGGCAGCACACTTCATTGGGGCCCGCTCAGCGAGAGCGCAGGATGAGGTGGAATGTCGGATGGATGGCGCGGTGCGGGGGACGCCACGTGGTGTGGCTGGACGGCCACGAGCTGCCCCGGAGTCCGGAGGACGCCGCGGGGGTGCTGGGCGAGGTCCTCGACGCCTCGCCCGAGGAGTTCCACACGGTCAAGGACCTGGTCCTGCTGGTGGACACCGCGGAGTTCCTCGGCCCGCTGGAGCCGTGGCTGCGCCGGGAGCTGATCCCCGCGCTGGCCGCGGACGCGGTGGTGGTGCTGGCGGGCCGGGACCGGCCCTCGCCCGCCTGGCGGGCCGACCCGGGGTGGCGGGAGCTCGTCGGGATCCTGCAGCTGGGCAACCTGAGCCGTCACGAGGGGCGTCGCCTGCTGGAACTGCGCGGGGTCCCCGCGGACGAACGGGCGGCGGCGCTGGACTTCACCCGGGGGCATCCCCTGGCGCTCGCGCTGGTCGCCGACGTCTCCGCGCAGCGCATCTTCTCAGAGACCTCGGCGCACGAGGTGATGGGCACGCTGCTGCGGAGCTTCGTCGACACCGTGCCAAGCCCGCTCCACCAGCAGGCGCTCGAGGCCTGCGCGATGGTGCTGGCGACCACGGAACCGCTGCTCGCCGCGTTGCTGGGCCTCGACGACGCCGCAGAGCTCTTCGCCTGGCTGCGGGACCTGTCCATCGTCGAGTACGGCGCGCGCGGGCTGTTCCCCCACGACCTGGCCAGGGACGCGCTTGGCGGCGAGCTGCGCTGGCGCGACCCCGACGGCTGCGCGCAGATCCGGCGGCGGGCCGAGGCGTACTACCGGCAGCGCTTCGCCGCCGGTGAGCCCGCCGTACGACAGGCGGTGCTGCTGGAGTTCGTCTACCTGCACCGTGACACCTCCGTGCTCGGTCCCTTCGTCGCGGGGTACCCGGAGACGGGAGCGCTGTCCGCGGGCCCTCCGACCCGATCCGAGCTGGGCACCATCGTGGCCTGGGTACGCGAGCACGAGGGGGAGGAGTCCGCGCGACTGTGCGGGGCGTGGCTGGCGGAGCAGCCGCGTTCCGCGGTCGTCGTCCGGGGCGAGGCGGGCGAGGCGCTCGGGTTCTACCAGCTCATCGACGTGGGCTCCGGGGTCGCCGACCAGGCCGTCCCGACGGGCGGCGAAACGGGGCGGACGCGGATGGTCAGGTTCTGGATGGACGGGCGGACCTACCAGGACCCGTCACCGGTCCAGCTCTTCATCACCCTGCACCTGTTCCGGTCCTTCCTCACCCCCGCCTGCCCCGACCTGACCCTGCTGACCTTCGCCGAGCCCGACCCGTGGGTCACGGGCTGCGCGCACCTCGACTTCCACCGCGTCCCCGACCTCGACTTCGAGGTGGGCGGGCGCCGGTTCGCCGTCTTCGGGCACGACTGGCGGGCGGTGCCACCGCTGGCGTGGATCTCCCGCCTGGCCGAGCGGGACTCGCTGATCGAGCTGTCCCAGGGGGCCGAGCGGGCGCCGCTGTCCGAGCACGAGTTCGCGGAGGCGGTCAGGTCCGCCCTGCGCCTGTACGGCAGGGCGGACGGGCTGCGCGGCTCAGCCCTGCTCGGGACGGCGATGGTGACGGCCGGGCTCGGCGGCGAGGACGACCCCTCCGCGCCTGCCCGTGAGCTGCGGGCCGTACTCGCGGACACGGCGGAGCGGATGGCGGCCTCCCCGAGGGACAGGCGGGGCTACCGGGCGCTGCACCACACCTTCCTCCAGCCCGCGGGGACCCAGGGCGCCGCGGCCGAGCTGCTCGGCCTGCCGATGACCACCTTCCGCAGGCACCTGGCGGCCGGGGAGGCGCGTTTCACCGAGATCCTCTGGCAACGCGAGCTGGACGCCCGCCACGGCCGGCCAAGCTGACACGACAGGCCTGCTCTCCATACCCGCGTCGGAGCCGCGGACTCGGGCATGAACCGGCCGGGGAGTGGACGGCGATCGGATAGGGAAGGGGCGCGGAACGGTCTCCAGACCGGCTATCGATCGCTTCTACCTTCATGGCATCCGCAAACCCCCATGAAGGGATCCACCTCATGAACCTCAAGCGCGTCCTCGCCCTCGCAGGTGCCACCGCCGTCACCGGTGCGCTGTTCCTGACCGGTACGGCCAGCGCCGACACCCCCGGCTCGAAGAACCTGCTCCCCGGCGAGCAGTACTGCGTCGCCCAGCAGGGCGCCTACCAGGTCAGGGGCGACGGCACCGCCACCCGTGACGGAGCCAAGTTCAAGATCAAGAAGTCCGGGACGAGCTGGGTCGTGATCGGCTCGCCGGGCCTGGTGTGGAACTTCCAGGGCGAGGGCCGATCCCCGAACAGCAACTTCTACGGCCCCGGCTTCTACGAGCTGTGCGCCACCAACAACGGCACCCGCAGCACCTTCGTCACCCTGCGGATCCGCACCGACACCGAACTGCCGAACTGACCGTGCCAGAAGGCGCTCCCGCCCGGGAACGTCTTCGTCCATCCGCCCGCCGCCTGCTTCCTCGGCGGCGGGCCGTACATGATCGACGGTGCCCGATGAGCGGTCGCCCCGGAACCGGATGGCAGCGGCCTCGGGGGCTTTCCCCTGGGGCCTGTCCCCGCGACCGTCGCTCCCGCGACGGCCTGCAGGGCGGCTCTGTCATCCGTCCGCCGGGCGCGAGGGCCCGGCGACGGGAACCGAGGATGTCACGAGCAGCCGGGCACGATCCCCGCGCAGTTCGTGGGCAGGTTCCTGATGACCCTGCTCCTCTTGAGCGTGACTTCGGCACCGGTCCAGTTGTTGATGCCGCCGCCGACACCGGCGGCGCGGTTCTCCGAGACCGTTGAGTATTCGAGGGTCAGCCGGGTCCTGTCGGCTTCCGCTTCCTGCTCGTTGTTGATGCCGCCGCCGTTACGGCCTGCCTGGTTCCACTCGACCTCGCTCTCCTTCAGGGTCGCGGTGCCCTCGTTGTTGATGGCGCCGCCGTCCCGGCCCGCCCTGTTGCCTTCGAAGGACGTGTTGTAGGTGTTCAGCGTCCCGTCCTCGCCATTGTTGATGCCACCGCCCTCGATGCCAGCCCAGTTGTCCTTGATCTCGCTTTCCTTGATGGTCGCGTTGCCGAGGTTGTTGATGGCGCCGCCGTCGTCGTCGCGAGCCTCGTTGTTCTCGATGTGGCTCCGCTCGACGATGAGCGTGCCCTGGTTCTGGATGCCACCGCCGTCCTCGTCGGCCGTGTTGCCCCTGACGGTGGTCTTCTTGAGTGTGAGGGTGCCGGTCGCGTTGTTGCTGAGGCCGCCGCCGTCGCCGGCTTCGTCCGGGGTCGGGTTCGTGACCACGTTGGTCAGGATGTGGCTGTCGTAGAGGTTGACGGTGCCGCCCTCGTTGGAGATGCCCCCGCCGTCCCCGCCGGACTGGTTTCCGGCGACGGTGCTGTACTCCAGCTGCAGCCTCCCCTCGTTGGCGATGCCGCCGCCGTCTCCCGGGGTGTCGCCGCCGGTCACGGTGACGCCCTTCAGAGTGAGTTCGCCTCCCTCGTTGACCGAGAGAAGGCGAAAGAGGTTTGCCCCGTGGTACGAGGACCGGATCAGGGTGGAGTACTCGCCGACGATGGTGACCTTTCCGGTGATGGCCGGCAGGGCGTTACCCGAGTTCTGGTAGTCGTCCTCGAAGCGGTAGGCGCAGTACGGGGCCAGCTTGACCGTGCCTCCCCAGGGGTTCGCGTTCGTCTGAGCGACGGCGGTGATGAGCCCGGCGACGTCGCCGCATCTCACGGTCACGTCCGCCGGTGTTTGAACGGCCATGGCGGGTGCGGTGCCACACAGGCAGAGGCTCGACGCCACAGCCGATCCGGTGAGCATAAGACGCGTTTTCATACGTTTCCTTTCCTGTTCGGTTCCGGGGGGCCCGAAAGGCTTACCACGCGTTCGGGGAACGTTTCTTCGCGTCTCCGTGCGATATTTGTAATTCCATACCGATGGCTGTCGGTATTTGGCCTGAACGGTCCATGCAACGGGGTTGGTCAGGTAAAGCAATTCCAGAAGTCCGGCGGCGTCGCAGTTTCTGCGAACCTGGCGCATTACGTGGGAAAGGCGCGCCTCCTCCTGTCGTGACCTGGCCGGACGCTTGTCCGGTAGCCGTTGGACTGGAGCCGATGAACACATGCCCACACTCTTTTCATGTAGGACCTAATTCATCTATTTGGGCATGCGTAAAATCTCGCTGGATAATGCGTTTTGACTGCTGGTGTACTTTCTTATCAATCGCCTGATGAGGTGGGGGGAAAGGGGTGGGAACCTCCTGGAGTCGGCGGGCTCACCTCCAAGGGGAAACGGGTCTGGGCGGCTACGATGATCATCGCTGACCGTGGTCAGTTGAGTGCATGTAGTCACCAGACTGGAAAGGGGTGTCCTCGTGTCACCTGAATCGATCGAGTCCGTCGTGGGCGACGTGAGCTCAGGGCGGGGCGCGATGCTGGGCAGGTTCCTGGCGAGCGCGGTCTTCGTCGTTCCCGTCGTCGTGTCCTGCGGGGGGCTCGCCATGGCCTCGACCGCCGGGCCGGGGACCCACACTCCCGGCGTCATCGGCTCAGCTCTGGCGATCACGGCGAGTGCGACCGACGTGTCCTCGTCCATCGTCAGGTCGGGCCCGGTTCCCGTCCCCGCCTCCACGCCCCCGCCCGCCGCCGCGCAGGAGGCAAGCCAGCCAGGATCCAACCAGTCCGGAGCCGATCAGCCCGGGACCGACCAGCCCGCCACCAAGCAGTCAGAAGCCAAGCAGTCCGAGGCCAAGCAGTCCGAAGCCAAGCAGTCGGGAACCAAGCAGCCGGGAGCCAAGCAGAACAGGCCAAGACACTCGGCCGGGAAGGCCAACGAGGACGCCCACGCGACGAGCGGCGGCAGGAGCGGGGGCAAGGTCGGCGGCAGGGGCGGCGGCAAGGACGGGGGCGGGAGCGGTCCCGACGGCGGGAACACCTTCGACCCGGAAGCCGAGGCCGATGACAGCAGCCCGGGAGGCCGCAACGCCGACATCGGCCCGGGCAGCGGCTCCAAGGACGCGAAGAAGTCCGCCACGAGCTGGAAGAAGTGGGAATAGGAGCCGCTCACCCCGCCACGGCCCACGTTGATCCGAGGCTGTGACGGGGCTTCGAGACAGATGGCGGGCAGGTGAGACCTCCCGCCCGAGCCAGGGGACGGCACCGCGTTCACGGTGCCGTCCCCGCTGGTTCTCCTACGGCGCCGTCTCCCGCCGGTTCAGGTCAAAGCCTTCTTGAGGAAGTCGACCTGGAGGAGGAGCAGGTTCTCGGCCACGATCTCCTGCGGGGTCATGTGGGTGACACCGGACAGCGGCAGCACGTTGTGCGGCCGGCCCGCGGCGAGCAGGGCGGACGACAGACGCAGGGTGTGGGCGGCGACCACGTTGTCGTCGGCCATGCCGTGGATCAGCAGAAGGGGCCGGTCCAGCTTCTCCGCGTCGGCGAACAGGGACGAGGAGTCGTAGTGGCCCTCGTCGGGGTGGCCGAGGTAGCGCTCGGTGTAGCAGGTGTCGTAGAGCCGCCAGTCGGTCACCGGTGCCCCCGCGATGGCCGCGTGGAAGACGTCGGGGCGGCGCAGTACGGCCAGCGCGGCGAGGTAGCCGCCGAAGGACCAGCCCCTGATGCCGACCCGGGACAGGTCGAGATCGTCGGGGAACCGCGCGGCGGCGCCGTGCAGGGCGTCCACCTGGTCGTCGAGGATGGGCGTCGCCAGGTCGTGCAGGATGGCCCGCTCAAACTCGGGGCCCCGCCCGGGAGTGCCCCGGCCATCGGCGACGACGACCGCGAAACCCTGGTCGGCGAACCACTGGCTGGTCAGGTACGCGCCGGAGGCGGCCAGGACACGCTGGGCGTGCGGGCCGCCGTACGGGTCCATGAGGACCGGCAGCTTCGCCGAACCCGGCACGTGCCCCGAGGGGAAGAGCACGGCGGTCGACAGGTCGCGCTCGCCCGCGCGGATCAGGGAGACCCGGAGGTCGAGGCCGGGGCGCTCCGCGTGGGAGGCGATGGGGCCGACGGGCCTGCCGTGGTGGGAGACACGCGTGGTCGACCCCTCACCGTCGAGGGTCTGGCCGGTGACCACGAGGGTGCCGCCCGCGGTGTGGCCGGTGTAGACGCCACTGTCGGACGGGCTGACCAGGGTGATCCGCCCCTCCTTGTAGGCCCAGAGGGCGACCTCGGTGGGCTCGCCGCTCGCGCGGAACAGCACCGCGTCGCCGTCGATGTCGACGATCTCGCGGACCTGGAGCGAGGACGGCGTGACGGGCTGGTCGCCGATGACCAGGCGGCGGCCGCCGTCGAGGTTCGCCGCCCAGACCAGGGTGCCGTCCGACAGGTGGCCGGGGACGCCGGTGACGATGTCCACCCAGGCGGGGTCGGTGTCCTCGCGGACGAGGGCCGAGGTCCCCGTGGCCGGATCGACGTCGAACAGGCGCATGGTCCTCTGGTCGCGGGACAGCGTGACGATCGACAGGCCGTGGGCGTCCCACGAGACGGTGACGAGGTACTCGTCGTCGAAGGGGACCGGGACGCGGGCGCCGTCCAGGGTCAGCACGAACAGCTCGACCCGGGCGTTGGCCGTACCGGCGGCGGGATAACGCTGCTCGGTCACCTGCTTGGCGGGATTGGCCGGGTCGGCGATGTGCCACCTGTCGACCGGTGAGTCGTCAGCCCGCTCGACGAGTACGGCGTCGCCGGACGGCGCCCACCAGTAACCCCGCATCCGGTCCATCTCCTCGGCGGCGATGAACTCGGCCAGGCCGTACGTCACCTCGGAGGACTCGGGGCGGGCCAGCGCGTGGTCGACCTCGTCCTCGAGGTCCTGGATGTGGAACGCGCCGCCCGTCACGTAACCGACGTGCACGCCGGTCGGGGAGACCCGCGGGTCGACCACCGGGCCCGCCGTCTTCAGGTGGCGGACACTGCGGGTCTTCAGGTCCACGACGTACAAGCCGCCGGAGAGCGCGAACGCCGCCGTGGTCACCGCGGCGTCCGTGCTGTAGCCGACGATGCCTCCCGCCTGCTCCCTGCTGCGCTCGCGGCGTGCCCGTTCCTCGGGAGGGAGGTTCTCCTCGTCGGCGGCGATGACGCGTGGGTCGGCGATCAGCCGCTCCGTGCCGCTCGCGACGTCGAACTCCCACAGACAGGTGACCGGGTCGCAGCCGCCCTTCGTCCGCAGGAAGACAATTCGCGCACCGTCAGGCGCGATGGTGAAGGCACGCGGCACTCCGAGGGTGAATCGGCGGGTCCTTGCGTGCAGACGAGGAAAACTCTCACTCATACCAGTCATCTTGCCAGTACCGGCCCTCTCACGGATCTCTCCGGTGCGGTCCAAATGATCGCGATCTTGGGAGAAACTTGGGCGAGTGACGCTTACCGCGCGAATTCTTCGCTCTCCTGCGACACCTGCGGTTCTGGCCTTCGCGTTCGTGCTCTGGGGGATCGGCGTCCCGTCGTTCTGGCGGGACGAGTCGGTCAGCGTGCTGGCGGCGACCATGCCGCTCGACGAGCTGCGGGAGCTGCTCGACCACATCGACACCGTCCACGCGCTCTACTACCTCCTGCTGCGCCCCTTCGCCGCCTTCGGTGGCGAGTTCGCGGTCAGGCTGCCTTCCGCGCTCGCGGTCGCGGGGGCGACATTCGGCGTCGCGGCCATCGGGCGGAAGCTGGCGGGACCGAGGACGGGCGCCTGGACGGGGCTGTTCGCCGGACTGGTCTACGCGATGCTGCCCATGGTCAGCCGCTACGGCCAGGAGGCGCGGAGCTACGCGCTGGTCAGCGCGATCGCGGTGGCCGCGACCTGGGTCCTGCTCGGTGAGCGCAGGTCACGCTACGCCGGGTACGGCCTGCTGGTCGCCCTCCTCGGCTGGTTCCACCTCTACGCGCTGCTCCTGCTGCCCGCGCACGCCGTCACCGTCCTGCGCAGGCGCGGGGAGTTCCTCGCGTGGCTGGCCTCGGTCGTCGGCGCGGGGGTGCTGCTGGCGCCGCTGGTGTACGTGGCCTCGGGGCAGCGGGACGAGCAGCTCTTCTGGCTGAAGGTGCCCGGTCTTCCCGAGCTGGCGGAGCTCGGCGTCGAGATCTCCGGAGGGCCCGTGTCCTGGCAGGACTCGGGCACGCCGCCGTTCTTCCTCGGCCTGCTCGGCCTGCTGGCCCTGCTCGGAGTCTGGTACGGCATGCGGCCACGTGCGCGCGCGGCCGGGGCGGCGGAAGAGACCGGGGAGGGAACGGCCGCCAGGCCCGACAGGTCCGACAGGCCCGCCGAGGGGACGGGGGAGAGGTCGCTCGGGGCGGGGCGGTTGTCCATCACGGCGGTCGCCGTACCCTGGGCGTTCCTGCCGGTCGCGCTGTCCTACGCGATCTCCCAGGTGTATCCGGTCTACAACCCGCGCTATGTCCTGTTCGTGCTGCCGGCCCTGGCGCTGCTGGCCGGAACCGGTCTGGCCGCGCTGCGCCGTACCCCGGTGAGCCTGACGGTCCTCGCGGCGCTCGCGGTGCTGTCCGCGAGTGCCCAGCTGACCGTCCGCGGCCCTTCCAACCGCCCCGACGACCTCCGCACTCTGGCGGCGGAGCTTGGCGCCCAGGAGCAGCAGGGCGACGCCGTGCTCTACATGCCCGAGCGTTTCCGGCTCTTCGTCGCCGTCTACGGCGAGCCGTACCGCAAACTGACGGCCTTCAGTGAGAAGGCCGACCGGGTGTGGCTGGTCTCGCGGCGCATTCTCGCCACCGAGTGGCAGACGGACTCCCGGCTGGTCGAGCTCAAGCGCTCTTTCAAGAAGGCGGGGGAGACCCGGATATCCGGGGCGGTCCGCATCACCCTCTACGCGAGACGGCTACCCTCGAAGCATGAACGACCGCCGTCTGCTGCTCGTGCACGCCCATCCTGACGACGAGACGATCGGCAGCGGGGCGACCATGGCGAAGTACGCCGCCGAGGGCGCCCAGGTCACCCTGGTGACCTGCACGCTGGGTGAGGAGGGCGAGGTCATCCCGCCCGAGCTGGCCCACCTGGCCGCGGACCGTGACGACACCCTGGGCGGGCACCGCGTCGGCGAGCTGGCAGCGGCCTGCGAGGCCCTGGGCGTCACCGACCACCGCTTTCTCGGCGGTCCCGGGCACTGGCGCGACTCCGGCATGATGGGCGGCGCCTCCAACCATCGGGACAACGCCTTCTGGCAGGCCGACCTGGACGAGGCGGCGGGAGAGCTGGTCAGGGTCATCCGCGAGGTGCGGCCGCAGGTCCTCGTCACCTATGACGAGAACGGCTTCTACGGCCACCCCGACCACATCCAGGCCAACCGCGTCGCGTGGCGGGCTTTCGAGCTGGCCGCCGACCCGGCGTTCGGCGAGGGCGAGCCGTGGCGGATCGCCAAGTTCTACTTCACCGCGGTGGCCAGGTCCACGATGCGCAGGACCGCGGAGGCGATCCGCGAGGCCGACGTGCGCTTCCTCGTCGAGGACGCCGTGGACGACCTGCCGTACGGCTGCGCCGACGAGGACGTCACCACCGAGATCGACGCCCGTGCCCACATCGGCCGCAAGGTCGACGCGATGCGGGCGCACACGACCCAGATCAGCGTGGACCCGCCCTGGTACGCCCTGTCGAACGACATCGGCCAGGAGGTGCTCGCGGTCGAGCACTTCATCCTGCGGTCCGGCGCGCAGGGGCCGACGGCTCCGGCCGCCCCGATCGAGGTGGGGGGTCTCGGCGAGCCGTACAAGCTGGAGGACGACCTCTTCGCCGGGATCGACTAGCCTCGATGGTTGTGATGGAGCAGGTCCCGGCGGTCAAGCGGCCCTCGGAGAGAGCGGTCACCGGAGCGGCGTACGCCGTGCTCTTCGTGCTGGGTCTCCTGATGGGCCTTCTCGGCGCGTTCCAGCACTCGTGGTACCTCAAGCCCGCGGCGATCCCGATCTCGGCCGTCGGATGCGTCCTGTTCCTGTTCGCCGTCTGCTACGGCGCGGGGCGGGCGATGCGGGGCAAGCTGGCGGCGCTGGCGCCCGCCTCCGGCTGGCTGGTGATGACGATGATCTGGCTGGCGGGCAGGACGGAGGGCGACGTGATCATCGCCGGTGACCTGTCGGGCTACATCTACCTCTACGGAGGCCTCGCCGCGGTCCTGACGGGCGTTCTGCTCTCCCCGACCGCGCACGGCGGCTCCTGGCTCCTCACCCAGCACTCCTACGGCACCCGCCCCTCCGAGCCCCGTCAGCCGTAGGCCGACGGCGCTGTCGAACTTTCACACCTTGCGGCTTGACCGAGCCCCGTCCAACCCCCAAGAGATGATCTTGCTGGGCGTGATCGTGATGATTTCCCGCGAGAAGTACGGCACCGGCGGCTCGTGGTCCGTCAGAGCCACCGCCGAGCCCCGGATCTCGATGCCGCGCACCACCCACGGGTCCACCGAGGCCAGATCGTCCACGACGAACGACACGGTGCTGCCTTGCTGAACGTTCCTGAACTTCTTGGACGCCCCCAGCGCGTGCCCGCCGATGGTGATCGTGCCCGAGGCGGCGTCCACGAAGAACCCCACGGGGTTGTTCTGCACCTGGCCGGAGGGGGAGACGGTGGCCAGGCGGCCGAGGCGCTGTTCGGCCAGATAGTCGAGTTCTGCCTGTGTGAAGACCATGCGGCCAGTATGTAACCTTGACGCCAGTGTCAATCAAATGCGACAAACTCCCCGATCACTACGTGGCGGCCCTTGCCATCGCCTGCCTCCTGCTCCTGCTCCTGCTCCGGCTCCGATGAGATCACAAAGCAGGTTTCAGCGCGTCGGCGGCGGCGTCTCGGCGAGCGTCATCAGCTGGGTGGCTCGCGCGGACCAGGAGGCGTCGAGCACGGACTCCCGCAGGGCCTCCGCGGACAGCGGGCCGCCCTCACGCAGCGTCGTGCGGATGGCCTCAACGAAGAGGGCGGGGTCGGCGGCGATCCGCACACGGTCGGCATATTTCCGGATCTGGTGGAAGTCGGTGCTGACCACCGGCAGGCCGAGTGAGAAGTACTCCTTGAGCTTGATGGGGTTGGAATGCCTGACGAAGGAGTTGTCCAGCCAGGGCATGAGCGCCACGTCGAAGCCCGACCCGTACGCCGGGACCTGCTCGTACGGGCGGTAGCCGAGCCAGTGGACGTTGGGGTGCCTGGTGAGGCGCCTCATGGAGATGTTGGCGCTCCCGACCAGCACGAGCGAGACGTCCGGCAGGTCGACGGCGACGCGCTCCAGCAGGTCGAAGTCCACCAGATAGTCGTCAAGCGAGCCGAAGAAGCCCACGCGCGGTCCGGGGATGCGGAGCAGGTCCGCCGGTTGCCGCTCCGCGGGCCGGGACCGGAAGTGCTCGACGTCGACGCCGTGGTCGAGGAAGTACGCCCTGGGGCCGGTGAGGTCGCGCTCGCTGTCCATCAGCACGTTGCTGACGTAGATCACATGGTCGGACCGTTTCAGCAGGTCGTGCTCCATCACCTCGATGACCCGCCGGTCGGATTCGGGGAACGCCGAGTGCTGGTCGGAGCGGTTGAACACCAGCGTCCGCCTGGGCATCGGCTTGACCGCGTCCCAGGCGGTCGGGAGGGTCACCATGATCACGGGCTTGCGCAGTCCCAGTGCCCTGGACACGGCCAGCACCTGTGTCCTGACCAGCCACGCGTTCACCCGTCGCGCCAGCGGCGACCCGTAGAACGGCAGCGGCAGCGGGGACATCACGAAGAAGTTCGGCAGGTCCCGCAGCGGTCTCCGCACCAGCATCGCGACGCTGCGCAGCTTGCGCAGGACGCGCCGTACCACCTGGGTCGATCTGCCGGGCGTCGGCATGCGCAGCCCGATGCTGTTGACCACGAGGACCCTGCGGTCGGCGGCGATCGACCGCATGAGCTGGAAGTCCGAGTGCGCCTGGTTGTGGTACCACCAGTCCTGGGCCGCGAAGCACACGTAGTCCGCGGGGGGAGCGGTCCTGTCCCGCGTCCGGCGGATGAGTGTCCCGCCAAGCAGGGCGAGCATCCCGCGGATCAGGCGGGACGGGGTGAGCGGGGACCGGGACGGAGCACTCATGTCGGGCCGTTTCTGTTCGGGGGAACGGACGAGGAGGGGACGCTCCCCGTTCTGTTCGGGGGAACGGGCAGGGAGGGGACGCTCCCGGCGGGGGTCATCTCGCCGTCAGCCGGCTGCGCAGCGCGCCGGTGAGCATGACGAGGGCGAACGGGAGATCGTTTCGCAGGTAGCGTCGGGCCAGGCGGCGCGGTTCCTGGGCCAGCCGGAACAGCCACTCCGCGCCGATCCGCTGGATCACCTCGGGGGCGCGCCTGAACTGACCGGCGGCCATCGGGATTCCGGCTCCGCAACCGACGTACCAGGCGTCCGGCAGCTCGGCGCGGAGCGCGTGGATGAGGTGTTCCTGCTTGGGAAAGCCCAGTCCCACGAGAACGAGGTCGGGCGCGGCCGAGGTCACCCTGCCGATCACCTTTCTGAGGCCCTCCGCCGTGGTCTCGAACCCGAAGGGGGGCGAGCAGGTGCCGGCGACGCGCAGTCCCGGATAAAGGTTGCCGAGGATCAGCGCGGCGGTCTCCGGTATGCCCAGGTCGCCGCCGAGCAGGTAGACGGACCGCCGCTCGCGTGCGGCACGCGCGGTGAGGGTGTGGACGAGCGAGGATCCGGTGACCCTGCCGGGGATGGGGAGCCCGGCGAGCCTTCCCGCCCACACCACCGGCATGCCGTCCGCGACGACCAGCTCGGAGTGTGTGATCAGGTCGGCCAGGGCGGGGTCGCGGGTCGCGGCGCGGACGATGTCCACGTTGGCGGTGACGATCGAGCCGCCGCGCCGCAGGTGCCACGAGTGCGACACGAGGTCGAGGACGTCTGCCTCGCTGATCGCGGTGACCTCGACGGCGCCGAGCCGTACCCGGGAGAGCCCGCAGCCGTCCTCCTGGGGTGGGCGTCCGCCGTCGGCCCTCCGTCCTGCCCGCTCCGGGGCCTCGGCCGTACCGGCCTGCTCCCGCGCCCCACGGGAACCTCGAGTCCTCAGGGAACGCGGTACGCCCCCGGGGATGCGCAGCCACTTCGGCGATCGGGTCGCCATATGTCCACCACCAGACACAAACGGCCTTATCAGCTCCAAGTGGCTGCAATCGTAACTCTGCAGATGCAAATGGTCACGCATCGGATGATCTGGTCGATCCGAAATGCCGGCCGTCCCGGGCAGGGGGTGGCCGCGTGCGCCGTCACCGCGTCGTCGTCGCGGCGAAGCCACCGGGCCCTCGCCGTGAAGTCGCTGGTCTCATGCCATGGGGCGGCGCACAATCCTGGTATGCGGCGGTTGCATCGCGTACGGCGGACGCTCAACTACCTGAACCTGTCCACCCCGCTGGGGTTGCTGGTGGTGCGCATCGGCCGGGCCAGAAAGGCGGCGGGCCCCGACGGGCTGATCCTGGCGTACGGCTACCGCATCCCCTTCCCCATCGCGGGGGCGTTCACCATCGGCAACGTGGTGCTGACCAGAGAGCAGGAGGGCTACTTCACCGAGACCCTGCTCAGGCACGAGGGCAGGCACGCCTCCCAGTACATGCTCTGCGTCGGCCTGCCGATGCTCCCGCTGTACGTCGTCGCGGTGGCCGTCTCCGTGCTGATCTGTGGTGACCACGCCTCTTGGAACGTTTTTGAGCGCCTCGCGAACCTGGAAGACGGGAACTATACCCGTAAATCGCCCTGGTGGTTCCGGCTGAAGTCATCTTAATGGGAATAAATCACCTCATATAGGGATCATCGCCCGGACCGATGGTTACCAAGGGGGTCACCCATGTCTCAGACGATCCAGCCTGAGATCTCGCCGCGCCTGCCCGAACGGTCCTGGCCCTACAGCTTCAGGGACCGGCTGACCTCCCCGCTTCCCGCGTTCCAGGAACTGGTCGCGGCGGTGTGGCACGGCGGGCTCAGACCCGATGTCGGCGACGCCGACCGGATCCCTGTGTCCCGCAGGGGGTTGCCCAGGCCCGTCTCGACCGAGACCGTGGTCACCTGGGTCGGGCACTCCACCTACGTGCTGCAGATGGGCGGCCTGACGATCCTCACCGATCCCGTCTGGGCGAAGAAGATCCCCGGAGTCCGGCTGCGGCTCACCCCGCCCGGCGTCGCGTGGACCGAGCTGCCCCGGGTGGACGCCGTGGTGATCAGTCACAACCACTACGACCACCTGGACGCGCCGACCATGCGGCGGCTGCCCAGGGACACCCCGATCTTCGTCCCGGCCAAGCTGAAACCCTGGTTCACCCGGCGGCGCTTCACCGACGTCACCGAGCTGGACTGGTGGGAGAGCGCCAAGATCGGCGACGTCGCCTTCGACTTCGTGCCCGCGCACCACTGGAGCCGCAGGTCGATCCGCGACACCTGCAAGACGCTGTGGGGCGGCTGGGTGATCAGGTCCTCGGAGCGGACGGTCTACTTCGCGGGGGACAGCGGTTACGGCGAGCGCTTCGCCCAGATCGGGGAGCGCTACCCGGGGGGCGTCGACCTGGCCCTGATGCCGGTCGGCGCCTTCGAGCCCCGCTGGTTCATGAAGGCCTCGCACGTCGACCCGCTGCAGGCCGTACAGGCGTGCCAGGACGTCGGCGCGCGGCGGATGGCGACCATGCACTGGGGCACCTTCCTGCTGTCCGGCGAGTCGCTGCTCGCCCCGATCGAGGAGGCCCGCGCGGCCTGGGCTGCGGCGGGCCGCGACCGCGCCGACCTGTGGGACCTCGCCGTCGGCGAGTCTCGAATCCTCCCCTGAGACCCGGAACCGAGACACCAAGACTCGGGACGCCGATTCGCTTCCGCCGGACCGTGCCCGTGTCATCTGTTGCCCTCACCCGAGTTCAGGAACGTCCAGACACCGACGACGGCCGTCCGCAGGACGGTCAGCCCGCTTCGGTCGGTGACCTGCAGGATGAGATCCAGAGCGAGATCGGTGGTGTCGGCGACCGGCTGAACGACGACAACGGTGTTCCCCGTCTTGAAATCGGTGTGCTGACGCACCAGCGGACCGCGCTCACGGTCTCGCAGTTCCTCCCCTCCGTCGGGAGGAATGAGATAGGTGTAGTTCCGATCCCCCAGCTTGATGTCGAGACCGCGGTCCTCCTTGCGCAGAGCGCGCCGGTTCTGGCCGAGGACGGCGGTGAACCCGCCCACGCTCAGCCGTGTCCGCTGATCGACGGGGAGGAGTTCGTTCCTCAGGTCATCAGGGTGGGAGGCCGACGCGTCCGGCAGTCCCGGCGCGCTCAGGGTCGCCTGTGAGGGGGCCAGTTCGAGCGTGACGATCACCTCTCCGTACGGCCCCGCCGTACCGGCCAATACGCTCGTGGTGCCCTTTTTCCTGGCCGCGCGGGGAATCTTCTCCGCTCCGAGCTCGAACGTGAAGCCGGACATGTCATGTCACCTTTCAATGGGAGAAGGTAGTTCCTCGACACTGGGAATGAGCTCGGTGATCAGTTCCCACACGCGGCGCACGTCAGTGAAGATCAGCCTGAGTTCGTCGTCAGATGTGACCGTCCCCGGCATGATCGGCTCGGCGGGTCGTTCGCGCAGCCAGTATCCCAGGGGTCCGCAGTCGAGCACGGTGATGCCACGGATGTCGGTGCCCCTGCCCTCCCGGTTGTTCCACGCGACGGTCATCCGCCAGTTGCCGTTGAGCTGCAGCAGCAGATGGGTGAAGACCGTCAGCTCAGGGTCTGAGAGCCCTCCTTCTCCGGACAGCAGCGCGCGCAACCGCTCGGCGGCGTCGTCGACGCTCAGGGCGTCCATGTCGGCGAGTGCCTCGAACCCGGCGTCCATGACGCCGATCCTCGTCGTGACGACCGGCGCCGTGGGAGGTTTCGCCCCCCTGTCACGCAGTCCCACGACGCGCGCCAGCGACCAGACCAGGAGAGGAAGGTCGGTGCGGACGTACTCGGACTCCACCTCGCCCGGCCAGGTCTCGTACACGTAGCAGGCGTCGTTGCCGACGACCGCACCGTGGTCGGTGACCCCCTCACCTCCGGTGATCTCGATCTGGACGAGCACGACGGGATCGGCGAGCGCGGCGACGAGATCGGCGAGTTCGGGGATGACGGCGTCGTCGTCGCTCGCGAGACCGGCTGCCCGCAGCTCGTCGCGGGCGGGCACCAGGTCGTCGGTGACGTCTTCCCCGCCGTAGAGGCAGCCCAGTACCCCAAGGTGGGCGGGGCCGATCCGGAAGCGGTCGCGTGCGCTGTCGAAGGATGGCATTACGTGGTCTTTCTGCCTAGTCGAACGGATTGAGACTGCTGAGAACCTTCTTGGCGCCGTCACCGATCGCCGTAACCGCCTTTTTCGCGCCGTCCTTGACGGCGTCCCAGTGCTCGACGACCTTCGCGCCGACGTACACGGTGCCGAACGCCACGCTGGCGCCGATGGTGAGAGGGTTGGGGCAGACCATCGCGGCGGTGAGCGAGGCATTGAACCCCAGTTCGGCGACGTCGGCGACGTAGCCGGCGCCGTTACGCTTGAAGGCGTCGACGGGGTTGCCCTGGGAGACGACGTTGGCACCGCTGTAGAGGGTGGAGGCGACGCCTCCCGCCACACCGAGTGTCCTGAGGGCGCCCGCGGTCCTGGCGACGGTCCCTACGCGGCTCAGGGCGGCTGGTTCGGTCTTCAGGACCTTGGCCGCTTCCGCCATCTTGCCGGGATCCCCGGTGGCCTTCCAGACCTTGAGGAGGTTGGCCTCACCAGAGGCTTGCACGGCCTGTCCTGAGTGAGTCGTACTTCCCAGCTTCTTGGCGAGTTCGTTGTTGCCGAAAAGCCCGTCGATGAGCTTGTTGACTCTGGCTCCGGCGAGTTGCCTGCCTACTTTCGCCGCATTGGAGATCCTGTCCATCTCCATGTACTCGGGAAGCCTGGACACGTAGTCCCGATAGAGACCGCTCTTCATGAAAAGCCTGCGCGTGAGGGCGGCGACGCCGGTCCCCGGCGAGGTGGCGGATCGTGTGCGCAAAGCCAGTTTCAGGTCTGCGATCTGCTTATTCTTGCCCGAGAGGCTCACGGTCCTCGAGTAGGCTTTTCCCAGGAATTCGATGTTTTTGGCCCTCGCGCCCGCCTGTTGGCTCAGGGGGACCGAGACGTGGTTGTTGAGCATCAGGCGGCCGAGTGCCACCGACTGGCCCGTGACGACCGGGATCGTCACGGCCACCCCGCGATAGTCGCCGACCGCCTTGAGCACCTCGGCGACCGTCGCCTCGTGCGGTCTCAGGGCGGGAACGTAGTGGCCGATGACGGCGGCCTCCTGCCGCTTCACGTAGTCGTCCAGCGACTCTTTCGGCCTGCGTTCGAGGTCGGCGTGGCCGGTCGCGCTCGCCCACGCGGTGACGGTGTTGACTCCGACGAGGGTTTCCGGGGAGAGCTTGTCGGCGCCTGCGGCGATCTCCTTCGGAGAGAAGCCCGCCCAGGCGAGCCCCGCGAAGGGATCACCGGTCTGAAGTCTTCCGATGGCGGCGCGCTGTTTCAGTTCCTTGGCCGTACGGCTTCCCCAGCCAGGCATTTCTCTGAGCAGATTGAAGAAGCTCGACACCCCGAGGTGGGACGCCTGTTTGAACATCTCGTCCGTGGCGCTGCTGAGGTGGTCCATCAAACCCGCCAGGCGTTCGAGCTCATCGGGTTTGATGCTCCGGACATCGTTGCCGCCCACGAGATGGGAGTCTATAGATAAATTAATGATTGGTCATGCTTTTAGGGGATAGGGGAGATTTTGACGTCGCTCGAGGCGGAGGAGTTTCAGAAGCAGGCGTCCAAACTGCGGAAATTCGCTAATGACGTGGAGAAACTCGCTGACGGAGCGCATGACATGGCGGGCGGGATGGAATGGTCGGGCCCGCTGACCGACCGGGTGCGCGGTGAGATCGCGACATGGAGGACGCGCTGTGCCACGGTGGCGGCCAATCTTCGGCAGGAGGCCGACCGGCTGGACGCCGAGGCCCGTGGCCTCATGGGAAGGAACCACTGAGGGCCTTCCCGGGATGGGAGCCGTGAGGTCCGGGGATGGCTTCCCGGTCTCGGAATCCCCGGAGGTTTCCGGGGCCGGAGGCCTCGTGGCGTGGGGCCCCGAGCCTCGAAAGGCTCGGGGGCGAGGGTCACGGTTTGAGGGTCAGGCTGTGGACGGCGGCCTTTCTGATGGACTCCTCGCGGGCGAGCATGGGGGTGGTACTCCCGCTCGCCCACAGCGGCGCCTGGTCCCAGTAGTTGTCGTGGAAGGCGTGGCCTGAGGTGCCCGTCAGGTTGATCCACCGGGACTTGTCCAGGTCGGAGAGGTCGACGATCATCCGCATCGACGGCAGCCAGTTGACCGCGTACCCCTCCTGGACGTCCCAGCCCGCCGCGTCGACCGCGTCGTCGCTGCCCGGGACGGGGAACGGGCCACGGTTGAACAGCCACTCGATCGGGGCGATCCCGGAGGAGCCGAAGGTCTGGCTGGTCAGCTTGAGCGTGTGCAGGTCACCCCAGCGCCAGGCCTTGACGTCCCGGCCGAGACGCTCGGCCAGCTCGTCGTAGGCCGTCGCCATGGCCCGCCGCAGCATGTCGTCACGGGTCTCCCGCTGTGGCGTCCGCGTGTCGTCCCAGAACGGGTCCTCCGGCCTGTCGAGCATGACGCGGACCACCTCGAACCACCGGTCGCCGCCGGTCGGCCACGCCCCTTCGGGCAGGTCGTCGTTGAAGGTCTCGATGAGCAGGTGCCGCCAGACGGCGTTGAAGTACGCCGCCGCCCCCGATCCCGTGTCCTGCGAGCCGTCCCAGACGCGCAGACGCTCGCGGGCGTCGGCGGCGGGGCCCGCCACCTTCAGTGCCATCAGCCTGGGCACCAGGAACTCGGCGAAGCCGTTGTGGGTGTCCTGCTGCACCGTGCTCATGGTCGTCGCGTCGACCTTGCCCTTCTTCAGCTCGGCCTCGAGGCGGTCCAGGATGCGCTGGGAGCGGTAGCCGTACGCCCAGTCCTTGGTCAGCATGTGCGGGTAGCGCTCCGGGTCGATGACCGCGTTGTTCGCGGTCACGATGTAGCCCTCCGGCGGGTTGTAGAGGCTGGGCAGCTCGTCGAAGGGGATGGTCGACTGCCAGGAGTACTCGCCGGTCCAGCCGGGGACGGGCCAGGTGCCGTCACCCCTGGTCCGCACCGGGATCCGGCCCGGCGCCTGGTAGCCGATGTTGCCGTCGACGTCGGCGTAGATCAGGTTCTGCGAGGGCACCTCGAACTTGCTCGTCGCGGTCCTGAACCCCTGCCAGTCCTGCGCGGCGTCGAGCTCGAAGATCGCGTCCGCGGTCCTGCCGGGTTCGAGCGCCGTCCACTTGAGGGCGACCGCGTCCGCCTGCTCCTTGAAGATCGTGGCCGTGCCGGGCAGGGCGTCCTTCGCGTTCCGCATGACGTCGGAGATGATCGGCCCGTGCATGGTGTCGCGGACCCTGAGCATGACCGGCTCGCCGCCCGCCACCTCGATCTTCTCGACCCTCGTCGTGAGCGGTTTCCACTCGCCCATGAACAGGTAGGAGTCGTCCTTCACCCGTTCGAGGTACAGGTCGGCGACGTCGGGGCCGAGGTTGGTGAACCCCCAGGTGATCCGGTCGTTGTGCCCGATGACCACGCCGGGCACTCCGGAGAAGGTGTACCCGGTGACGTCGAACGGGCACTGGGCGCTCCTGGTACGGCAGTGCAGCCCGGCCTGGTACCAGACCGAGGGCATGCTCGCCCCCAGATGCGGGTCGTTGGACAGCAGTGGCTTGCCGGAGACGGTGTGCGCGCCGCCGACCACCCAGGAGTTCGAACCGATGCCGTTGCCCCCCTTCGGGTCGCCCATCAGGCTCGGCACCGCGCCGACGGCCTCGGCCGCCCTGGTCAGCGCCCTGGGGTCGACGGGGGGCTCCGGCTGCGAGGCGCTCCTGCTCGGTTCCTCCCGCTGGTCGAACCCGTGGTCGGTGACCGACCCCCTGGTGACGATCGGCTGGTGCGTGCCGAAGGGATAGCCGGGCCAGAGCTGCTCGACCCGCTCACGCGGCAGCCTGCTCGCCGCGAGCGCCCTGCCGAGCTCCTCGGACAGGTTGGAGCGCAGGTCCCAGGCCATGGCCTTGAGCCAGGCGACGGAGTCGGCGGGGGTCCACGGCTCGGGCTGGTAACCGGAGTTGGTGAGCCTGAGCACTCCGTACTCCAGGCTCTTTCCGAGGGCGCCCTCGTGCTGCCCCATCCAGGAGTTGACGCCCTTGGCGTAGGCGTCGAGGTAGCGCCGGGTCTGCTCGGAGAGCATCGGCAGCTCCTGCTCGGCGATCTTCCGCCAGCCCATGGTCCTGACGACCTTGTCCTCGACGAGGGTCGCCGAGCCGAACATCTCGGAGAGGCGTCCCGCCGTCACGTGCCTGCGGAAGTCCATCTCGAAGAACCTGTCCTGGGCGTGCACGTAGCCCTGGGCGAGGAACAGGTCCTCCGGGGAATCCGCATAGATGTGCGGGATGCCTGTTTCATCGCGATATACGGTGACTTTTCCGGCCAGGCCTGCCACCTTGAGCTCGCCCGAGAGCTGGGGGAACGACACGCGCACGGCCCACACTCCGGCTCCGGCCAGAGCCAGGGCGAGCACCACGAGGACGGTCACCACCCGCGCGAGCCATGTGAGCGGTCGGGGCATCCAGGCATAAGGCCGGAACTTCACAAACACCTCCTGTGCGGCGTGCTCGAACAAGTTTGGCAGCCCTCTGAAGCCGGGACACCGCCTCCCGAGCCGCTCCGGCACGACATGACGGCACACGATACGACGAGGTGTGACCTGGAGGGAACGCCTGCCGGACGTCGAGCGGAAAGATTCGAGCCGCGTACGGCGGCGCAGTTCCGCGCGGTCCTCGATCGCTTCCAGCGAGTCTGGATGGTCTCCGGGCCGCCGGTGGAGGAAGGACCCGCGCTGCCGGGTGCTGCTGGCCGATCCCCTCTTCCGCCGGACCCCCAGCCAGGAGGTCGGCCGCGTCTATCGCACCCTCTTTGCCAGGGCCGGGGCGGACGCCGCCAACCGGGCCTCCGCCCTGTCCCAGACCCTGGCCCGAACTGTGTCCCAGACCCTGGCCCGAACTGTGTCCCAGACCCTGGCCCGAACTGTGTCCCGGACCCTGGCCCGAACTGTGTCTCGAACCATGTCTCGCGCCGGTGTCCTGAACTACAGCGGGGTCTCCAGGACCACAGAGCGCGTGCCGAAGCCGTTGCGCTGGTAGAAGCGGATCGCGGCCTCGTTGCTCGCGTAGGCCGTCACCCCGGCGTACTGCGCGCCGTGCAGGGCCGCCCACGTCCTGAACTCCGCGACCAGCCTGCTGCCGATCTTCTGCCCGCGGTAGGCGGGCCGCACGTAGATGCTGCCCAGCGTCGCGACCGTGACCGGCCGCATCGGGGTCGGCCCTGACAGCGAGCCGGTCAGGTGGCCGACGATCCCGCCCTCGTCCTCCGCGACCATCACCAGGCGCTCCGGGTCGCCCAGCGCCTCGGCGAACCGGGCCTGGCCGTACTGTCTGGGCCAGCTCACGTTGAGGGTCGGGTCGCGGGTCCCGGCGTCCTCGGCGAAGAGCGCGGAACTGCACGCCACGACTCCGTCCAGGTCGGCGGCGGTGGCAGGCCGTACGACAATGCCGATCTCACTCATGATCGGGACGTTATCGGCCGCCACCGACATTAACCGCGATGTGCCGTCACGGCCTGCGGAAACACCGTCGCTCCACGGTCGGCGGACGGGGTTTCCGGCAGGGCGCGGCCACCCTGCCTGTCCCCGCCCGTCCCCGCCCTGTGCAGGGCCTGCCGTGGGCGGGGCTTGGGCGCCGGTGGGTTGGGGACTACCCCAGATGGGATTCGATGGCCTCGATGATGCGCGGGCGGAGTTCGGCGGCGCGGATGACGGCGTCGACGGAGCCGACCTCGACCGCGCGCTGGATGTTGTGCACGCGGTCGAACTCCGTGGCCACCTCGCCGAGCTTCTCCGCGCGGACCGACGAGCGGAGCTCGTCGAGCTCCGCGGTCAACACGGCGCGGTCGGTGCCGGAGGTGGCCGCGACGCGGGCCTCCAGGTCCCGCACGCGCGGGTCGGCCGCGGTGCGGACGTTGACGTCGCCGGAGAACACCACCGCGGCGGCGGGGGCGCCGCCGAGCACCGAGGCGAACGAGCCTTCCAGCGCGAGCACGGTCATGTTCGGGTTCAGCGCCTTCGAGAACACCACGAACGCGCCGCCGTGGTACCGCGAGATCACGCAGAACACGATGGGCCCGCGGAAGTTCACGATCGCGCGGCCGATCTCGGCGCCGTACTCCAGCTGCAGCTTCCGCATCGACTCCGGCGAGCCGTCGAAGCCCGACAGGTTCGCCAGCACCACCAGCGGCCGGTTGCCGCTGGCCGCGTTGATCGCCCGCGCGGCCTTCTTCGACGACCGCGGGAACAGGGTGCCCGCGGTGTAGGTGTCCGGGCCGTCGGTGGGCGGGAAGCCGCGCCGCGGCACCGCCCGCGACTCGATGCCGAGCAGGCACACCGGGATGCCGCCGAGATGCACGTCCTGCACCGCCGTGGTCTCCGCGTCGGCCATGCCCGCCCAGCGTTCCAGCACCGGGTGGTCCTGGTCGGAGAGCGCGCGCATCACGGTCCGGATGTCGAACGGCTTCTTGCGGTCCGGGTTGGCCTCGGCGGAGAAGATCTCTCCGACGGTGGTGAAGTCGCTGTCCACCACGGCATGCGGGAAGGCGGAGATGTCGCGGTCGACGGGGTCGGTCGTCCTCGCCCGCCGCGGTGCCTCCTCACCGGGGGCGACGTAGGTGTGGTCGTAGTACGACATCAGCACGTCCCGCGCGGCGGTCAGGTTTGGCGCCCAGTACTGCGCCTGCCCGTTCGGGCCCATCACCCGGTCGTAGCCGCCGATGCCGAAGTTGTCCTCGGCCGACACACCACCGGAGAAGTCGAGCGACTGCTTGCCGGTGAGCACCATCGCCGAGTCGGGCGTCATCACCAGGATGCCCTTGGTGTGCATGAGCATCGTCGCCTCGGCGTTCCAGTACGGCTGCGCGCCGACGTTGATGCCCGCGACCACGATGTTGATCTCGCCGCCGTCCTGGGTGAACTCGACGATCCGCTTGAGCGCCGCGGCCACCCAGTCCATGTTCTCCGTGCCCGACTCCATGGAGATTCGGGCGCCTGCGGACAGTGCGTACCACTCCAGCGGCACCCGCATCCGCTCGGCCAGGTCCAGCGCGGCGATCACACGGCGGCACTCCGGCTCCGACAGCGCGCCGAGTGACTTCGTCGGGTCGCCGAGCAGCACGACCCTGGTGACGCCCTGAGGGTGCCGCAGGGTCGGCGTGGTGACCACGCCCGCGACGATCGCCGCGGTGTTGCGCCCCTTCGGCCGGTCGACCGGCACCAGCGCGTGGTCGTCGTCGAGGTCGTGCTCGGCGAAGTCGCCGAGCAGGCCGGTCAGCTCGTAGGGGTACACCGTGTTGCGGCTGCTCGCGCGCAGCACCTTCTGCCGGTAGTCGTCGAGTGGCTCGACCGGCTCGTCCGACGGCTCGCCGACGGTCAGCTCGGTGCCGCCGGTGGCGTCGAAGGAGATGCGCACGGCGATCTTCTTCAGCTCGCCGGTCTTCCGGTCGCGCTGCCGCGCGATGAACAGGATCTCCTCCAGCCCGGCGCCCGCGATCGTCGGCAGCACGCGCCCGGCGATCATCTCCAGCTCCGCGCGGGTGATGTCGCTCGGCGGCCAGACGTAGATCACGATCCGGTTGCTGTTGAAGCGGTTCTTCGACGGTCGCCGCGACTGCGCGTGGCGGATCGAGTCGAGGCAGGTGGCGATGATGTCCTCGGCCGTCGGCAGCGCGACCAGCCTGCCGTCGTGCTCGCGCAACTCGGTCAGGTCGCGCACCTGCGCGAACGCGACGAGGCGGTCGTCCGAGGGGTTCTCCCGCGCCACGCACCGGAAGAGGTAGACCTCCTCGTCCGACGACGGCAGCCGGGTGAGGTCGAACTTGCTCAGCCGCTCCATCTGCATCCGCTGCGCGATGTACGGGTGCAGGCCGCGGATCAGCCGCTCCTCGGTCATCCCGGTGGCCGACGGGCGGAACGTGAAGTGGTGGTGCATCACCGCGCCGCCGCTGCCCGCGACGGTGGTGGTGAGTCTGCGGACCTGGTCCGGCAGCGGGTAGGTGCTGACGACCTCGTGCAGCGCGGCCGCCATCGCGCCGAAGTCCTCCGGCTGCTTCTCCCAGGAGAGATAGATGTCGGCGTCGATGGCGTCCTCACCGCTCGCCAGCTCCGCGAGCCCGCTCAGCGTGTCGCCCAGCGCCTCGAAGCTCACCGCGGCGGAGACCACGGACGAGTCCGCGCGCTCGGCGACCACGAACGTGCAGCCCGCGACCTCGCTGGTGCGGACGCCGGTGAGACCCTTGTTGCCGTAGTAGCGCCGGGTCAGCACCTCCAGCATGATCGAGTTGTCCAGGTTGTCACGGGTGAGCCGCTGGCCGAGCAGCCGCACCAGCGGCTCGGTGCTGCGCACCATCTCGGCGACGCGCTCGGCGCGGTCCGGCGAGTCCGGGTGCGCGTCCAGATGGCGCAGGTGCTTGCGGACGTCGGCGTAGACGCGGGCGCGGTTGCGGCGCAGCAGCGGCTGGCCGAACCAGGCGAAGACCACGCCGCGCGCGAGGTCGGAGACCACGGGGAAGCGGACCTGTGTCGCGGCCACCAGCCGCTCCAGCGCGAGACCGGCGGGCTCGCGCAGCGTCTCGTCCGGCGGTGACTCCCGCAGCCATGCGCGCAGCAGCGTCGTGATGACCGTGGCGTCGGCGGACGCGCGCTGCTGGGCGAGGAAGATCCGGAAAACCCCGGACTCGAGCTCGGGGGAGCGCTCCAGATCGGTGACGCCGTAGTGCCCGAGCGCCGTGGCGAGCTTGGCCTGGAACGCCTCCGGCAGCCCGGCCCGTTCGACGTCGAGGCTCTGCAGGTAGGTGTGGAAGTACTCGCGGGCGCTGTACACGTGGCCGTCGCCGCCGTCCTCGCCCGCGGGCCGGTTGCGGCTCAGCTCGGCGAGGTCGGCGAACACGCCGACGAGTTCGAGCTCCTCGGCCAGTGGCCGGTGGCCTTCCTCGGTGGCCGCCCGGCGCGCGGTGACGTAGTCGTCGAGCACCCGGCGTTCGTCGTGTGGGTCGACGTCGAAGCCCAGCAGCAGGCCGCGCAGGTCCTCCTGGCCACGCCTGGCGCGCTCCCGCGCCGGGACCCTTCCGGGCGCGGCGGGCAGGTCCAGCTCGACGGACTCGGCGGCCGAGGTGTCCTCGGCTTCGGCGTCGTCGTCGGCGAGCGGCTCCAGCCGCAACAGCGGCGCGCCGGTCTCCACCTGGCTGCCCACGGACACGGCGCATTCCCGCAGCCGCGCCTTGAACGGCGCCCGCAGCACCGTCTCCATCTTCATGCTCTCCAGCACCAGCACCGGCGCGCCCGCCTCGACCTCGGCGCCGACCGCCAGCGGCGTGGCGACGACCAGCGCGGGCGCGGGCGAGCGGACGACGCCGCCCTCGTCGCGGCTGATCCGGTGCGTCACGCCGTCCACCTCGACCAGGTGGGTCGGCCCGTGGGTGCCGGTGAGCAGGCGGTACCGGGTGCCGTTGACGATGATCTGCCCGGTGTGCCGGTCAAAGCGGTCGAGCTCGACGTCGGCGACGTGGACGTCGCCACCCGCTTCGAGGCCGACGCGGAACCGATGCGCGCAGACCCGCGCGACGCGCACGCGGTAGCCGACGCCACGCAGCTTGAGGTCCAGCGGCCTGCCGCTCTCGTGCTGCACCTGCGGGCGCCCGCCGAACGCCGTCGACAGCAGCCGCTGCCGCTCGACGCGCTCCTCCTCCTCGTACGCCTCGATGGCGGCGGCGGCCAGCGCGACGGCGGAGTGCCGATGCGAGACGAGCCTGCCCTCGCCGCGGACGCGGTCGATCCAGCCGGTGTCCGCACTGGCGTCGATCACCTCGGGCTGGTCGAGCAGGTCGAGCACGAAGCTCTTGTTCGTCGTACCGCCCTCGATGATCACCTTGGTCTGCGCCATCGCCCGGCGCAGCCTGCCGAGTGCCTCGTCGCGGTCGCGGCCGTAGGCGATGATCTTCGCGATCATCGAGTCGAAGTCGGCGGGGATGGTGTCGCCCTCGCTGACGCCGGTGTCCACGCGGATGCCAGGCCCGGCGGGCAGGTCAAGCCGTACGACGCGGCCGGGGGAGGGCGCGAAGTCGCGGTCGGGGTCTTCGGCGTTCAGCCGGGCTTCGATGGCGTGCCCGCGCTCCAACGGCGGCTCCCCTTCGAGCCTGCCGCCGGATGCCACCCACAGCTGCGCCTTGACCAGGTCGAACCCGGTGGTGGACTCGGTGATCGGGTGCTCGACCTGCAGACGGGTGTTGACCTCGAGGAACGCGAACAGCTTGTCGCCGGGATGGTAGAGGAACTCCACGGTCGCCGCGCCGCGGTAACCGACCGCGACGGCCAGTCGTTCGGCCGACGACTTGAGCTCGGCTGTCTGCGCGGGGTTGAGCACCGGCGACGCCGACTCCTCGATGACCTTCTGGTTGCGCCGCTGCACCGAGCAGTCGCGGACGCCGAGCGCCCACGCGGTGCCCTCGCCGTCGGCGATCACCTGGACCTCGACGTGCCGGGCACCGGTGACCAGGCGCTCCAGGAACACGATGCCGCTGCCGAACGCCCGCGCGGCCTCCTGGCTGGTGCGCTCGTAGGCGTCGGCGAGCTCGGCCTCGTTCGTGATCACGCGGATGCCACGCCCGCCACCGCCCGCCGTCGCCTTCAGCATCAGCGGATAGCCGATCTGGGCCGCCGCCGCCAGGGCGGCGTCCAGGCTCTCGACCGCGCCGCGGCTCCACGGCGCGACCGGCACGCCGACCTCCTCGGCGATCAGCTTCGCGCCGATCTTGTCGCCGAGCTTGCGCATGGCCTCCGGGCTCGGCCCGACGAAGGTGACTCCGATCTTCTCGCACAGCTCGGCGAACGCCGGGTCCTCCGCGACGAAGCCCCAGCCGACCCATGCGGCGTCGGCCCCGGTCTCCACCAGCGCGCGCTCCAGCGCCTTCAGGTCGAGGTACGGGCGCGCGGACGCGGGACCGAGGTCGTAGGCGATGTCGGCCTCGCGCACGAACGTGGCGGTGCGATCGACGTCGGTGTGCAAGGCGACGGTTTCGATCGGTGTCCCGGTCTCCGCAGCCAGGTCCCGGACGGCGTGGATGAGCCGCATCGCGGCCTCACCACGGTTGACGATGGCAACACGATTGAACACTCGATCGACCCCTCTTGTTGACTGTGCGCGCCTTCCCTGCGGCAGCCCCCTCGCGCCTGTACAGCCTTACCTCTACTGGCCGGTAGGGGAATGCCGCTGAAGGAGCACATCACGGCTCCGTAGTTGTGGAGAACGACCAAAAGCACGTGTGCGCGAGCACACAGGGTTGGCGTGGTTCGCCGTACGGTCACCGCGGTGTGACCGGTGTGACAGGCGGGGCGCTACGACCAGCTCTGTCCCTCCGGGGTGTCGGAGACCCGCACGCCCAGGGCGGCCAGCTCGCCGCGGAGGCGGTCAGAGGCGGCCCAGTCTCCGGCCTCGCGCGCCCGGAGGCGCTGTTCGAGCAGGTCGGACGCGCCGGGCGGGAGGCTTGGCAGCCTGCCGATGTCGAGCGACAGGTCCAGGCCCAGGATCTGGTCAAGGTGGAGGAAGGCCTCGAACCGGGAGCCCGGCGCGACCGAGTCGTCGCGTTCGAGCTCCCGCAGCAGGCGCAACGCCAGCGGCGTGTCGAGGTCGTCGTCGAAGGCGGCCTCGATCCGGGAGACCCGTTCGACGGGCATCGGGCGGCTCGGCGACTCCGACCACTCGGCGACGCGCCTGCGCCAGCGCCGCAACGCCCTGTCGGCGGCTCGCAGGGTGTCCCAGGTGAGGTTCATCTGCTGGCGGTGGCGGTGTTCGAGCAGCGCCAGCCGTACGGCCAGCGGATCGAGACCCGCCCCCGCCACATCGCCGAGCAGGACCACGTTTCCGGTCGACTTGGCCATCTTGCGCCCGTCGAACAGCAGGTGCTCGCCGTGCACCCAGTGGTCGACCACCTCGTGCCCGGCCGCGGAGTCCGACTGGGCCCGCTCGTCCTCGTGGTGCGGGAAGCGCAGGTCGATCCCGCCCGTGTGCAGGTCGACACGCTCGCCGAGGAACCGCAGCGACATGGCGGAGCACTCGATGTGCCAGCCGGGGAAGCCCCGGCCCCACGGGGTCTCCCAGGTCATCTCGCGATCGGAGGGCTTCCACAGGGCCCAGTCGGCGTGGAAACGCTTGCGCGGGTCCACGCCCTCGATGCGGTGGCCGGGTTTGAGCCGGTCGAGGCGGTTGCCCGAGATCTCGCCGTAGGCGGGGAAGGAGGCGGCGTCGAAGAAGACGGACCCGTCGGGGGTCGCGTACGCGTGCCCCTTCTCGATCAGCTTGGCGATCATCTCGACCATCAGATCGATGGTCTCCGTCGCCCTGGGGGAGTGCTCCGGCGGCCGGATGTTCAGCGTGGCCGTGTCGGCCCTGAACGCCTCCTCGTAGAACCGCGCGATCTCCAGGCCGGTCCGCCCCTCGGCGCGGGCCTGGAGCAGGATCTTGTCCTCTCCGCCGGGGTCGATCTCGGAGTCGTCGACCAGATGCCCGACATCGGTGATGTTCCGGCAGGCGACCACCCGGATCCGGTGCCGCTCCGCGACCCTCCTGATCAGGTCGGCCAGCAGGTAGGAGCGGAGATTGCCCACGTGCGCGTGGCGGTAGACGGTCGGCCCGCAGGTGTACATCCGCATTGACCTGGCGCCCTGCGGGACGACCGGCTCGATCTGGCGGCGCCGTGTGTCATACAGCCGTAGCATTCTCCGAGCCTATTGCCAGGCGGCGCCCCCAGGAAGGTCACGGGCCCCCGCCCTCCGGTGGGACACCTCAGGCGGTCCCCTCGAGGAAGACGAGGATGTCGCGGTCGCCGCGGTCGCGGAGACGGGCCACGACCTCCTCCCTGCCCGAGCCGTCGGGCAGGCCGATGCGGGCGCCGATGAGGCGGACGCCCTCGGCCTCAGAGGCGACGGGAGCGGTGTAGCCGATCAGGTGCAGGGCTCGGTTCAGCGCGGGCAGGCCCGCCGCCGCCGCGGGAAGGTAGCGGGTCAGCAACTCGCCGCCGTCCGAGACCGTCAGGAAGACGTGGTCGCCCTCCGCCGCGTTCGCGGCGACCAGGACCGGACGGATGGAGCCCATGGTCGGCTGGTTGTGCCAGCTGATCACCACGTCGCCCGAGGGGGTCGAGGCCGTCAGCTGGCCGCCGGGGGCCATGCCCAGGTGCGCGGCGAAGCCCGTCGGCAACGGGGACCCCGAGCCGCGCAGGTGCTCGGCGTTGACGTCGACCCGGTGCCACCAGCGCCCGTCGCGGCTGCGGAAGCAGCGCCTGGTCGCGGAGACGTCCCTGCGTGGCTGGTAGTCGGGCTGCTCGGCGCCCGCGACCCTGATCCAGCCGCGCTGGGTGCGCTCGAAGCCGGGACCGCCCGCGTAGGCGCGGACCGAGCTCTCGCTCACGTCGTAGCGCGAGGTCAGGCTCGTGACGATCGTGTTGACCGAGGCCTCACCGTTCGCCCGCTCGATCTCGCGGACGATCATCTCCCTGATGCCCAGGTACTGCTCGCCGCCCCACCGGGACAGGCCGTACTTGTTGCGGTCGAGCCGTAGGAAGCGGTCGTCGGCGGTGAGCTGGTTGCGGATGCCGACCAGGCTGTAGTCCTCGCCGATGCGCTCCTGGATCTCCTCCGGCGTCAGCGCGCTGCCCGCGACCGCGAGTACGGCCTCCGCCTTGTCGTTGACGCTGCGCGGCCACGGCACGACGTGGTCCTCCAGGACCCGTAGCTGCGGCACGGCGATGAGCCACCGCTCGGCCACGTCCTCGCGGATGCCGAGCTGGCTGACCAGCGTGACGGCCTCGTCCAGCGGGCGCGGGCCGTCGGTGAACAACTGCCTGGTCTTCTCCCGCAGCTCGTCCGCGCCGCCCGCGACGAGCCAGCCGTCCACCTGGTCGTAGCCGGTCAGCAGGGTCCGCACGAACCGCCAGGCCGGGATGCCCAGCGTGGTCAGGTCACCGCGGTGCCACGGCACCGCGGCCGCCAGGTCGTCCGCGGGCACCGCGGAGCCGAGACGGCCGCGCAGCCAGGACACGTGGCCGACCAGCGGGGCCGCGTCCTCGCCCGCGAGCCAGGCCTCGACGTGGTCGCGCAGGTCGCGCTCGATCTGCCGGATGCGTTCCCTGGTCACGGAGAACCGCTGGGCCAGGTCGTCCAGCGTGGCCCGCTGCGAGGCGTACAGACGGTCCCTGGCGATCGCCCGCTGCCGGTCGTCCAGGCTCGCGAAGACCTCGTCGATCAGCTCGGGCAGTGGCCGGTCGGGGCGGGAGGGACGCACCTGGGCGACGCTCTCCTCGGTCACGGGCTCAAGGAGGCGTTCGAGCACTCCGGTGAACAGCTTGTGCACCACCTCGCGACCCAGGCTCTCGGGCGTCCTGACGCTCGAAGCCGGGTCGGCGAACCTGAGCAGAGGTAAAACGTCGCCGAGCATCAGGTGTCCCCAGCACGTCAGGGCGAGGTCGGACAGGCGTCCGGCGACCTCGGACGTCCCGATGGTTGAGCAGGCTCGGTCGAGCGGGAGCGCCTGCCACCACGCCTCGGGGAGACGGGGGTCGGTTGCGATCGGCGCTACCTGGCCAGGAGAGGTCCAGCGCAGGGGTGGCGCGATGTCGCTCAGGCTGAGGTTCATTGAGGTCCAACCGGCAAAGGGGAATATATCCGCAGTTCAGAGTATGTCGTCAGGTGGGAAGGAAGGGGCTGGCTCGTCCGGAGTGAGACACGTAAAGAAGCTCCTTGGCCCTGGTGCAGGCGACGTAGAGCAGGCCGCGCTCCCGTTGGAGGTCGTGCGCCCGCGCCGCGGGGTCCTCCTCGGCGGGGGTGAGGGAGTCGGGGGCGGGCACGACGCCGTCGGCCACACCGATCACGGCGACCCGCCGGAACTCCAGGCCCTTCATACCGTGCAACGTCGTCACCTTAACCCCCAGCTCACGCAGGGCGTCGCGGGCGTCGCGAACGAGGCCCGCCGTCCTGGCGGCCACCCCGATCTCCTGGAGCGGCACACCCTCCTGGACCCACTGTCCCACTTGTGCGACCAGACCGGTCAGTTCTTCCTCCGGTGAATCGTAGGCTCGGACCACCGGACGCGCCCCATGTCCCGTCGCGCGGAAGCCGTACAGCTCCTGCACCCCATCGACAAGCCCGTCCGCGGGGCCGCCGCCGCGTAGCCGTACGCCCCAGGTGAGGATCTCCTGCGGAAGCCGGTACGACACCTGCAAACGCCGCCTGATCGCGTCGATTCCCACGGAGCCGAGCGCGACCCGCGTGTCGAAGATCCGCTGGTGCGGGTCGCCCACGATGAACAGGTCGTCGCGGCCGTACGGCACGGCGGCGCGCAGCAACCGCCACTGCGCGGGATGCATGTCCTGCGCCTCGTCGACCACGATGTGCCGGTACGGCTCCCGCCCCGGCTCCCTCTCCTCGAGCAGGTCCCCGGTCGTGCGGCCGAGCAGTTGGGAGGCCTCGGTGGCCAGCTGGAGCAGGGTGCGCTTGCCCCGCTCACGCAGCCGCCCCGTGACGTGCTCGACGGCCTCCCAGACGGCGGTCCGCTCGGCGGCGGACAACTCGACGCTGCGGCCCGTGCGGGGGGCGGCCAGATACTCGTCCAGGGTCCTGAGGTTCTGTGCCAGCACCACCTGCTCCCACTCGCGCAGCAGGAAGGCGGGACTGTGCTCGCTGCCCGTCTCCTGCCAGAGCGCGGTCAGCTCGGCGGCCCCGGCCAGCGCGGGCGCCCGCCCCTCCGCCTCCGCGACGATGCGGTGGGCGAGCCGGTCCACGTTGCCGACCTCGACCCGCTTGCGGGTCACCTCGTCCTCGATCAGCAGGTCGAGCCGGGTGGCGAGGTCGGTGCTCAGCCGCTGGGAGAAGGTGACGAGCAGGATCTGGCCGCCGCCGCGCCTGGCCAGGAAGGCGGACCTGTGCAGGGCGACGAGAGTCTTGCCCGTGCCGGCGCCACCGGTGACCAGTATCGGCTGCTCATAGGACTCCCAGCGGGCGAGACGGTGCTGCGCAGGGTGCAGGAACACGCACCAGCCGGGGGCGTCGAGGACGTGGTTCAGCTCGCGCGGGCTGCCGACGAAGATCGCACGGTCCGGGCTGCGCAGGAGCGCGGCCATGATGTCCTCGGGGTCGATCGGGTCGCTCGCAGGGGCGGTCGCGCGGCACGCCTCAAGCTCCCGCCAGGCTCCGGCCATCGACTCGCCCCTGGCCAGCGCGGCCAGCGGCGCGTACTGCGTGGCGGGGAGCATGGACTCCAGCGCCTCCAGGGTCAGCTCGTCGGGGATCTGCCGGACCAGCCCGAGCAGCCCGCGGTCGATGCCCAGCTCGGCCATGTCGGTGTCACAGGTGTCCGCGAACAGCCGCGCCGACGTCGACCCGGCCGCCCTGCGCACCGCGGGCTCGATCCGTTCCAGCGTCTCCGCGTCCCACAACTCGACCACGCCCAGCGCGGTGTTGACGCTGAAACGATGGTGCCGCGCGTACGCCCACGCCTCGGCGTCCGGCAGCACGGTCAGCAGCCAGTAGACGTCCCGCTGCCTGACCACGACGCCGCGGTGCCCCTCGGCGAGCCTGAGGGTGGCGATCCTGGGGTCCCTGGCACCCCTGACCCGTTCCGGGTGCGGCGCCCCCGCCACGTTCTGCATGAACCGGCGCACCGCGACCACGGCGTCCCGGCGCGCCGGCTGGGCCAGCGCGCCGAGTTCCGCGGGGAACTCCGGGGAGATCGCGAGTCGGGGCATCGGCTAGGCCAGCAGGGACAGCAGGTCGCGGTCCCCGCGCTCTCTCAGCCGGGCGAGGAGGTCGGGCAGGGCCACCTGCCCGGTCATGCCGACCCGGGTGGCGATGACCCGTCCGGCCTGCTCGGTACTGCCTCCCGGGGCCGTGTAACCGACCAGCCGCAGTGCCCGCGCGATCGGCTCGACCTCCTCGGCGGCCGCGGGCAGATGCCTGGCCCGCAGGACCCCCTCGTCGGACAGCGTCAGGAACAGGTGGCTTCCCTGCCTGGCGCCCACGTCCTCGAGCAGTGTCCTCAGCGACTCAAGGGTGGGACGCTCCTGCCAGCTCAGTCCCAACTCGCCGACCGCGCTCTGCACCCTGCGCCCCATACCGGGCGACAGGCCGAGATAGGCGGCGAACCCGCTGGGCAGCGGGCACTCCGCGCCCTGGATGTGCTCGGCGGTGACGTCGATTCTGAGCCACCAGCGGCCATCAGGCTGCCGGAAGCAGCGCCGGGTCAGCGAGACGTCCTTGAGCGGGCGGAACGGGCCTTCCCTGCGCTCAGGTTCCTCGCCCGCCGTACCCGGGCCCGCCGTACCCGACGCTCTGTTCTGGGGGCCCGGCGGGGCCGCCGCGTCGCTCCCTCCGCCACCGGTGCCGCCCGCGCCGTTGACGCGCTGGGGCGGACGCTGGCCGCCGCCGAGGATGCGGAGCTGCGGGACGTTCTCCAGCCACTCCTTGGACACGTCGGGATGGATGCCCAGTGAGGCGACCAGGTCCAGGGCCTTGCTCATGGTCAACGGGGGCTTGGCGCCACTGATCACGTCGCGGGTGCGGTGCCGCAGTTCGGTGATGTCGCCCTCGACCAGCCAGTCCTCGGCCAGGGTGTGGCCGGGAAGGGTGGCCAGCACGAACTGCCAGGCGGGCACGTCGAGAGAGCGCAGCTCGCGGGCGTGCCACGAGGCGACCGTGATCAGGCGGGCCTTGGGTGCGGCCTTGCCGAGTGCCTCGCCGACCTTGGCCAGATGCTCCCGGTACGGCGCCGCCTCGTCAGAGGCGAGCCATTCCCCGAGCCTGCGCCGCAGGTCGGCCTCTGCCTCGTCGATGACCTCTGGCTGCACCGCGAAGAGCTTGGACAGCGCCTCCACGGTCGCGGGAGCGTCGGTGAACACCCTGTTCTGGGCGACAGCCCAGCTCTTGTCGTCGAGGTCGGCGAAGGCGCCGTCCAGCAGCGCGTGCAGACTCCCCGCCTGCCCCCGCTGTTGTTTCGCGTCCTTACCAGGGGCCCTGTCCTTGGCCGGCTCCCTGTCCTGGCCGGTTCCCGCCGCGACCGGCTCCCGTTCCCCGTCCTGCACGGCTCCCGCGCGCAGCTCCGGCACGGGAGCGCTCCGAAGAACGTTCTCGCGCGGCTCGGGAGTCCGCTCGGGTTTGGCAGGAACGGGCTCGGAGGCGACCGCCTCGTGGCTCACGGGCTCGGCGGGCGAGGACGCCCCGTCGGCGGCCTCGGCGCTCGCAGGCCCGGCGGGTACGGGTTCCCGGTCGGCGGGTCCGGCGCTCGCAGGCTCGGCGGGTCCGGCGTTCGCGGGTCCGGCGGGGGGCGCCCCGGCTCCGGCCGCGGCCGGAGCGGCGGATCCGGCCTCCTCCGCGCTCGCGATGGCGGTCATCGGCTCGAAGAGCCCGCGCATGGAGGCCGCCGGTTCCGAGGCGGCGGCCCCGGAGGGCGCAGGCTTGGAAACGGGACGCTTGGGCAGCGATCCGGGGGCGGGACGCTTGGGCAATGGTTCCGGGGCGGGACGCTTGGGCAACGGTTCCGGGGCGGGACGTCTGGAGGGCAGCGGCTCCGGAGCGGCGGCCCCGGAGGTCGCCGGTTCCTGGTCGGCGGGCCCTGAGGCTCCAGGGCCGGGAGCGGCGCCCTCCGCCGTCTCCTGCTGCGCCGTTGTCACGACCCCCGGGACGGCCTCAGCGGCCGGTTCAGGGGCCGGTTCAGGGGCCGGTTCAGCGGCTGGCTCCGGGGCGGCCCTGGGCGCGGCCTCGGCCATGACCTCCGCGCCCTCTGCGTCCTCCGTGCCCTCTGTGGCCTCCGCGGCCGTCTCCGTGGCCTCCCCTGGCTGGGGGGCGGGGGAGGGGAGCGCGGTCCCGGCTGCTGCCCCGCTGTCGTCGGCGAGCGCGGGTTCGTGCCGCCGGCCCGTGACGGGGTTGGCGATGCGGCCGAGGACCGCGGCGAACAGCGCGTTCAGCACCGGGATCGGCTGGATGAAGGGCTGTTCGCGCAGCTCGTGACCAGTGAGGGCGAGCAGGCCCGCCCACGAGCCCGTACGGTCGAGGGCGACGGCCGTATAGGGCTCGTCGGCCTCTTCTGGATCCAGGACGTAGAGGGCGGGCAGGACGTCGCCGACGGCGGCGGCAGGCCAGTGCTCCAGGGCGATCCGCACCAGGATCTCGGCGAGCCGTTCCGGCCCCAGCACGGCGAGCACCCGGGTCATCGGCAGGGTGCGCCACCAGGCGTCAGGCAGCTCCGGCTGGTCACGCAGGAGTGGGATCGTGGCCGCGTCGCTCCAGCGGAGCGGCGGCACGAGGTCACTCAGACAGAAGTTCATCCGTTCCCTTCACCAGCCCCTCAAGCCGCCCGAGTCACTCCACGTCGCCGGGGAACGAGACTCATGGAACAGACCATAGTCTGGCAAATCGCCCCAGCGCATCGGGTCTGGTCAGCGACGTACGGCTGCAAACCTGAGTCGCACGTAGTCGGCCATCCAGCCCGTCTCCCGCCGCAGGGCGGGCGCGGCCAGCTCGTTCACCCGGCGGAGCAGCGGTTCAACCAGTTCCGCCGGCATTCCCTGGAGTAGGGAACCGGCGAACATCCGCACCCAGTCGGCGGCTCCGCCGGGGCACTCGTCAAGCGGAGTCGGCCGGTCGAAGTACTCCAGCAGGCGGACGGTGAACCCGCCCTGCTCCAGGCGCGTTGCGTACTCGGCCGGACTGGGGAAGTACCACGGCAGATCGGGTTCGGGGAGCCCGTGCTCCCGCCACGCGGTCGACAGCGCCGCCGTCAACGCGGCGCAGTTGCCCGCGCCGCCCATCTCGGCCACGAACCGCCCGCCGGGGGTCAGGGCCTCCCGCACGCTGGATATCACCGCGTCCGGCTCGCGGCCCATCCAGTGCAGGGCCGCGTTGGAGAAGACGGCGTCGTACGGCTCCGCGACCGTGAAGTCGCGGCCGTCGCCCACGATGAAGTCCAGTCCCGGATGCAGTGACAGGGCCTTCTCGATCATCGCCGGGGACCCGTCGATCCCCAGGACGCGGGCGCCCCGTGAGCTGATCTCCGCGGCCAGCGTCCCGGTACCGCAGCCAAGGTCAACCACACGCTCTCCCGGCTGCGGATCGAGCAGGTCGACCAGGGGAGCCCCGTGCGCGGAAACGTAACCGAAGCTGCTGTCGTAGGCGCGAGCGTTCCACCTCATCTGACTCGGGGTGTCGTATCGCAAGACGATCAGCTCACATTCCGAGACGCAACGGCCTCTTATCGGTCCTCTCCAGACACTTTAGAGCCTCAAAGATGTCCCGACATATCAGTCTCATCAGCCTCAGGCTTAACCGACCTTCGCCGCCCACTCCTTCTTGAGGTAGGTCTTGGCCGTGTCGGTCTCCGGAATGGTGAGGATCACCGGCTTCGCGCTCGTCACGGGGAGCCTGGCGGCGAGTTCGTGGTCCAGTGTGCCGCGCATCTGAAGGGCCTCCATCCTGACCGGCCTGGCGTACCCCTTGAGGAACATGTTCTGGCCCCGGTCGGAGAACAGGAACTCCTGCCAGAGACGGGCGGCGGCGGGATGCGGGGCGTTCTTGCTGATGGCCTGGACGTAGTACGCGCTGAGCACGTTCTCGCCGGGGATCGCGACCTTCCAGCCCGGCTTGTCGCCGTTCGCCTGCTGGGCGGCCCGCTCGGCGTTGTGGTAGTCCCAGTCGACCACGACCGTGGCCGTCCGCTCTGTCGCCGCGAGGTTGCCCGCCTTCTTCAGGCGGCCGAAGAAGTCGACGCCCCTGGCCGCCTCGGCCTTGCCTCCGCTGAGCGAGGCCGCCATCACCCCGTTGAAGGCGGCGGACGTCTGCCGGGGGTCGCCGGGCAGCGAGACGCTGTAGCCGGGCTTGAGCAGGTCCTCGTACGAGGTCGGCGCCGCGACCCTGCGCGGGTCGTAGCCGATCGACATGTAGCCGCCGTACCCGGCGTACCAGCGCCCGCCGTAGTCCTTCAGGTGGTCGGGGATGTCCAGCCACTGCTGCACCCTGTACGGGGCGAACATGGGAGCGTTGGCGACCGCGACCTCCAGGCTCAGGTCGAACACATCTGGTTTGAGCTGTGTCGCGGCCTCGATCTCCCGCTGGCTGCTCGCGCCGGGCTCGACCTGGTTGACCTTGATTCCGTACTCGTCGGAGAAAGCGTCGACGATCTCGCCGTAGTTCACCCAGTCGCGCGGCAGCCCGATCACGGTGAGCGAGCCCTCCTTCTTGGCGGCCTCGATGAGACGGTCCATCGTTGAGAAGCCGTCCTTCAGAGAGGCGGCCTGAGGCTTGACCGGCGGGAGTTGCCCGCCCTGCGGGGCCGGGCTGCTGCTGCATCCGGCGATCGTGGCGGTGAGGATCATGGCGGCGGCGGCGCTGATGCGTACGGTCACGCGCCGAATACTCTCCGTGACCGAAGGGCGGGTCGAGGAGGCGCGGCCTTTTTTGGGGAACGGCTTACGTCAGGCGGGTTTCGGGGACGACTCCGCCCGGCGGGGTGGCCCGCCCTGGACGACCTTCGCCGCGACGAGCGTGGCCTGGGCGATCTCGACCAGGCTGCCGTCGCGCTTGCGCACCCCGAGAACGCCGTCTCGCCAGAACTCGAGTTCGCCGACGGCGTCCCGAAAACCCTCCGGTACACGTCGCCGGGTGGTTACCCTTTTCCCCACGTCAGAAGGGGTTATGGTGATTTGAAGGGCAGCACCGACGCCGCGGATCATCGTCTTTTGCCCCCTCCCGTTTCAGACATCTGGTGGGCACGGCAATACTAGGGCGTAGCAACCCGCGGTCGAAGTCGTGCCCTAGGTGCGAAAAAAGAAGGAGCCCGAGGTGACCTACGTCATCGCGCAGCCTTGCGTGGACGTCCTGGACAAGGCGTGCATCGAGGAGTGCCCCGTCGATTGCATCTACGAGGGCGAGCGCATGCTTTACATCCACCCTGACGAGTGCGTGGACTGCGGCGCCTGCGAACCCGTCTGCCCCGTTGAGGCGATCTTCTACGAGGACGACCTTCCCGAGCAGTGGAAGGACTTCTACAAGGCCAACGTGGATTTCTTCGACGACCTGGGGTCGCCGGGCGGCGCGTCCAAGGTGGGCAAGATCGAGAAGGACCACCCGATCGTCGCGGCCCTGCCCCCGCAGGCCGAGAGCCACTAGTCGTTCGCGCGGGCGGGCACGGCTCACCGAGCCGCTCTCGCCCGCATGGGTTCAACCGAGTGCCCGAACCCGGACGTCCCGCCTCCACGGCGAGGCGGTGCCCGGAACGAGACGTCTTCCTCCTGGCTCCGCGGGGCACGGAGGACATCATCAGCGGGGAGAGCTGTGATCGGCCTGCCGGACTTTCCATGGGATCGGCTCACGCCGCTCAAGGCGCTGGCCCAGGCGCATCCCGACGGGATCGTCGACCTTTCCGTCGGCACGCCCGTCGACCCGGTGCCCGCCGTCGTACGGCAGGCGCTCGCCGACGCCTCTGACAGCCCCGGCTACCCGCTGACCTATGGCACGGAGCGGCTCCGCTCGGCCGCCGTGGGCTGGCTGCGCCGCAGCCACGGAGTGATCCTGGACCAGGCGGACGTCCTGCCGCTGATCGGGTCGAAGGAGTTCGTCGCCTGGCTGCCGACGCTGCTCGGCGTCGGGCCGGGGCAGCGGGTCGTCTTCCCCGAGCTGGCGTACCCCACCTACGACGTCGGAGCACGCCTGGCGGGTGCGGAGCCGTACGCGACGGACGGTCTGCTCTCCCTCGGCCCCGAGCGGGTGCCGCTGGTCTGGGTGAACTCCCCTTCCAACCCGACCGGCAGGGTCCTGCCCGCTGAGCACCTGCGCAAGGTGGTCGCCTGGGCGCGCGAGCACGGTGCGATCGTCGCCTCCGACGAGTGCTACATCGAGCTGGGCTGGGAGGAGCAGCCGATCTCGATCCTGCACCCCGATGTCTGCGGCGGCTCGCACGAGGGCCTGCTCGCGGTGCACTCGCTGTCGAAGCGCTCCAACATGGCGGGCTACCGGGCCGGGTTCGTCGCCGGAGATCCGGCGCTGATCCAGCGCCTGCTCGAAGTCCGCAAGCACGCGGGCATGCTCATGCCCGGTCCTGTCCAGGTGGCGATGGCCGTCGCCCTTGACGACGACGAGCACGTCGAGGAGCAGCGGGCCCGCTACGCCGCCCGCCGCGCCGCCCTGCGCCCCGCGCTCGAGGCGGCGGGCTGGGAGATCCAACACTCGGAGGCGGGTCTGTACCTGTGGGCGACCGACGGCACGGACTGCTGGAAGCAGGTGCGGGCCCTGGCGGACAGGGGCATCCTCGTCGCGCCGGGTGACTTCTACGGCGAGGCGGGTGCCGGACATGTCCGGATTGCCGTAACCGCGAGTGATGAACGCATAAGTGCGGCGGTGCGTCGCCTCCAGTAGGATCGCGCGCCATGACCCCTGAGGTCGCCGCGATACTGGGATTGAGTGCGGTCACACTTGTCCTGCTGCTGGGCGCACTCCTCGCGACCACGCGCCAGAACAGAAAACCGCGCACGTCCGGGGCCCCCGGCGAGTCCCCCCTCCAACCGGCCGAGGTCGCTCAGCCGTCACGGCCCAGTGCGGGCCATGTCGGCATCGACTATCCCGATCCACGCACGATCAAGGTGGGCGACACGATCGACTGCCAGGGCGTGCGAACCCGGGTCCTGGGCGCCCTGTACCTGTCGTGGCAGGGAATCCAGTGGACCGAATATCTCCTCGACGACGGCAGCCGCCGTTACCGGTGGCTGTCGATCGAGACGCACGCGGGACTGAACCCGGGCGACGAGCCGCACCTGGAGGTGCTGCTGTGGACGCCCGTGCCCACGCAGGGCATGATCCCGGCCAAGACCACGTTGAGCGTCGAGGGGGTCGAGTTCTTCCCCGTCGACCGGGGCATCGCGGCCTTCCGCTCTGAGGGCGTCACCTCGATGCCGGAACGCGGCCTGCTCGACTTCGCCGACTACCGCGCGGCCGATGGCCGCCTGCTCTCCTTCGACCGGCTCCAGGGCCAGCCCTGGAGCTCCTCCTACGCCCAGCCGCTTCCCCCCGGCTCGATCACCTTCGAGAAGAAGGGCTGACCCGACCCCACCAGGAAGGCCGGGTTCCGTTCACGTGATCGTTCTCTTCACCGGGCTCGCTGAGATCGGCGGCGCCGGTACAGGTAGAAGGTCCGGTTCCTCGGGTTTTCTGGGTGTTTTTACGAGATCTCCACCTTGCCGGTTGGAGCCCCGGAGTCGGGTTTCCATCCCTCTTCGCCGTTGGCCGACGTCCACGACTGGCCGCTGTAGCGGATCTTCCGCAGTCCGAACTTCTTGGCGTGGGTGACCGACCAGCTCGCCATCAGCCAGCCGTACCTCTGGGAGGTCGTGGTGAACGTGGCGTTCGCGCCGAGCGCGTGGGCCAGCCCGCGGCGTGCCCTGTCGGTGCTGGGCAACGGTGTCGCGCTCGCGGTCGCGCCCGTGGCCGTAGCGGTCGTGGTCGGCTCGGGGAACCAGCAGTGCACGGCCTTCGGCACCCGCCCGGTGAAGGCCGCGGCCAGGATCTTCCCCTCGTCCTCGTGCTGGGCGTAGGCCGATCCGTCGGCCGAGCGCTGCACCTTCTGGGCCGCCTCGTGGACGGGCAGCTTGCGGTAGTTCTTCACCTTCACCAGCGCGGCGAAGAACTTCTCCGTGGCATAGACGGGATCGATCAGCTGCTTGGCCGTGCCCCAGCCCTGGGAGGGCCGCTGCTGGAAGACTCCGACCGAGTCACGGTCGCCGAACGACAGGTTCAGCAGCTTGGACTCCTGAATGCCGGTGGCGTAGGCGATCACGACCGCCCGCTCGGGAAGCTTCCTGCGGGCGGCGACCACCGCGATGATCGAGGCGACCTGCGCCTGTCCGATCTCCAGTTCGAGGGAGCCGTCCGGCGTGGTGATCTTGCAGCCCTCACCGGTTTCCTTAAACGGTGTCACCCGGTTGAGCAGGGTGAAAATGCCCACGGTTATGGCCACCGCCAGTACGGTCACGATCGAGATGATCGCGATGACCCCTTTGGAGAAGCGCTGTCGCACCCTTAAAAACCTACCGATCTCGGACAGCCGGAAAGCGGCGGCGGATCTCGTTGAAACCTCGACGTTGGAATCTCGAAGGCGAGCCGTCGCGCTCTGTTATCGTTTCACAGGTTTTGCGGGCAGGCCCGCCCGTCGCGATGCCTGCCTGTCGCGATGCCCGCGCGGCTCGGCGAGAAGCCGCTTTCGTCCGGGAGCGGAGGAGTCACGAGCCAGAGCCACGCCAGCCCGTTGCCCGCGGCCGTCGATGAGCTGTGGAAACGCAGAGCGGCGCTCGACCCCGGTGATGCGCAGGCGCGCAGCGTCGTCGTGAACGCCGTCGACATGCTCGACACCGGCAGAGCTCGTGTCGCCACGGTCTCGGACGACGGGGAGATCGTCGTTGACGACCGGGCGAGAAAGGCCGTCGCGCTGGCCTTCCACGTGCTCGGCATGGCCAGGTCCCAGGTGGGTGACTTCCAGCACAACGACCGCATCCCCCTGAAGACCTCCTTCGACGGCGTTCGCGTTGTGCCGGGGGCGATCGCTCGCTGGGGCGCTCACCTGGCGCCCGGCGTTGTGCTGATGCCCTCGTTCGTCGACATCGGCGCCCATGTGGGCGCGGGAACCACGGTTGGCACCTGGGCCTCGGTCGGCTCATGCGCCCAGGTCGGGGACCGCGTGCGCCTGTCGAGTGGAGCCGTCGTCGGCGGAGCCGAAGGGAACGCGGAGACAGGGGAGATCGGGGAGGCCGGGGAGAGCGGAGAGGCGGTCGTGGCAGGCAACGGCGTTCCCGCGCTCGTCGAGGACGGCGCGCTCGTCGGAAGCCGCGCGGTGATCACAGAAGGGGCCAGGGTCGGCAGGGGAGCGGTGCTCGCGGCGGGCGCGATCCTGTCCGCCCGTATGCCGGTCGTCGACGTGCGGACCGGTGAGGAGCTGGGGCGCGGGTACGTCCCGGACCGGTGCGTCGCGGCCCAGGGCACCAGGAACGTGTCTTTCGGGGGTGGTGCCTTCGGGGTGTCCTGCGTGCTGGTGATCGGCCACCTACGGCGGGGACCGCGCCACGACGGGGCTGAGCTCGACGAGATCCTGCGCGAGCACGGGCTCGGCGTCTGATTCGTTGGTTTCCCGGCCGGGAACACCCACCGGGGAGCGTCTTCCGGGGTGGGTCGGGGAGCGGGATAGGGTCGCGGGCATGAGTACGCGTCTGGATCTCACACAGGACGTCGGGGCGCTCACCGCGCGGATCGTGGACGTCGAGTCGGTCAGCGGCGACGAGAAAGTCCTGGCGGACGCCATTGAGGAGGCGCTGCGGGCGCTGCCCCACCTGCGTGTCGACCGCGACGGTGAGTCGATCGTGGCCAGGACCGAGCTTGGCCGCGGCGAGCGGGTGGTGATCGCGGGCCACATCGACACCGTCCCGATCGCGGACAACCTGCCGAGTCGTGTCGAGGGCGACCTGCTGTACGGCTGCGGCACCTCGGATATGAAGGCGGGCGTCGCGGTGGCGCTGAAGCTGGCCGCCGCGCTCAGTGAGCCGGACCGGGACGTGACCTACGTCTTCTACGACTGCGAGGAGATCGAGGCCGAGCGCAACGGCCTGCGCGGGCTCAGTCGTGACCATCCCGACTGGCTCGCCGGGGACTTCGCCGTGCTCATGGAGCCCACGGACGGTGAGATCGAGGGCGGTTGTCAGGGCACGCTCAGGGCCGAGATCACCACCAGGGGGAAGAGGGCGCACAGCGCCAGGTCCTGGCTGGGCGTCAACGCCGTCCACGCGGCCCTGCCGGTGCTGGAGATCCTGAACGCCTACCAGGCCAGGCTGCCGGTCGTGGACGGGCTCGAGTACCACGAGGGACTCAACGCGGTCGCGGTCCGTGGCGGCGTCGCGGGCAACGTGATTCCCGACGAGTGCGTGGTGACCGTCAACTACCGCTTCGCCCCCGACCTGTCGCTTGAGGCAGCCCAGGCGCACGTGACCGAGGTGTTCGACGGGTTCGAGGTCCGTTTCACCGACGGCGCCGAGGCCGCGCGCCCCGGGCTGACCGACCCGGTCGCCGCGGCCTTCGTCGCGGCGGTCGGCGGCACGCCGCGGGCCAAACTCGGCTGGACCGACGTCTCGTTGTTCTCCGGGCTCGGGGTTCCCGCGGTGAACTACGGCCCAGGGGATCCCAACCTGGCGCACCAGCGCGGGGAGTTCGTCTCGTTGGAAAAGATCGCCGACTGCGAGCGCGGAATGCTCGGCTGGCTGGGTCCGCGCCGTTCCTAGCGCCGCCCGGGAGCGCCTTCCGGGGCGCGCCCGCCCGGCCCCGCGTTGCCGCGCCGTACCGGTGCCCGGAAAGACCTCGCGCGCGGTGAGACGAGGCGGTGACGGGCCCCGCGTAACCGTGGGGCTGTTCCGGCACAAATGAAAGTGGCTTTCCTCGCCGGCCATTTGGCGGGGAAAGCCACTTTCAGTCCCGAGCAGCACCCTCGGCAGTTAGACGGGGCCTCTGGGAAATCCGGTTCCCGGTTTTCGGGGAGAATTTTCAAGATTTTTCCGGTAGCGGCGCTAGCGTGTTCGGCATGAAGAAGACACGCCCGGAACGCCGTCAGGGCGCCGCAGTCGTCCGTGGTGACCTCGTCCCCGACTCCACCCATGACCAGCGACTCCTCGACCGCAGGGGCCCCGCCGACTGGTTGCACATGGATCCGTGGCGGGTCATGCGCATCCAGGCGGAGTTCGTCGAGGGGTTCGGCCAGCTCGCCGAACTGCCCGAGGCCGTGACCGTGTTCGGGTCGGCGCGCACCCCGGAGGACTCGCCCGACTACGCGCTGGGCGTCAAACTCGGCCGCAGGCTGTCCGAGGCGGGCTACGCCGTGATCACCGGCGGCGGTCCGGGCTGCATGGAGGCTGCCAACCGGGGCGCGAGGGAGGCGGGCGGGGTCTCCGTCGGCCTGGGCATCGAGCTCCCCTTCGAGCAGCACATGAACGAGTACGTCGACCTCGGCATCGAGTTCCGCTACTTCTTCGTCCGCAAGACCATGTTCGTGAAGTACTCCTGCGGCTTCGTCGCACTGCCCGGCGGCTTCGGCACGCTGGACGAGCTGTTCGAGGCGCTGACCCTGGTCCAGACGCGCAAGGTCACCTCCTTTCCCGTGGTGCTGCTCGGCACGGAGTTCTGGGGCGGGCTGGTCGACTGGATCAAGACGACCCTCGTGGACTCCGGCAAGATCTCTCCGGCGGACCTGGACCTCGTCCAGGTCACCGACGACGTTGACGAGGCCGTACGGATCATCGTCGAAGCCGACAGGAACAGGGTGAACCGGCTCAGGACGGAGCAGAAGGCGGCCAGGAACACGGTCGGTGACGCCGAATAAGGGTTTTTCTCCGGCCCAGGAGCCCGACTAGGGTTCCTATGTGTTCATATGCGTGTTCCTGGCATCGCACCAGAAGATCGACCAGAAATATCTTGCATTGGCGGAGGAAGTCGGAGCCGAGCTGGCCCGGCGCGGGCACACCCTGGTCAGCGGGGGCGCCACGGTCTCCTGCATGGGGGCGGTCGCCAGGGCGGCCCGCGCGGGCGGCGGCCGTACCATCGGGGTGATCCCGAGGGCCATGGTGGACGTCGAGATCGCCGACCACGACTCGGACGAGCTGGTCGTCACCGCCGACATGCGCGAGCGCAAAGGCGTCATGGACGCCCGCTCCGACGCCTTCCTGGTGCTGCCCGGCGGCATCGGGACGCTGGAGGAGCTGTTCGAGATCTGGACCGCGCGGACGCTCGGCCTGCACGACAAGCCCCTGGTGCTCCTCGACCCGTGGGGCCTCTACCGGCCGCTGAGAACCCTGGTCGAGGGCATGCACGAGGCGGGCTTCACCCGGCCGAACGTCTTCGACGCGATCTCCTGGACCACCACGGTCGAGGAGGCCTTCGAGCTCCTGGAAAAGCGGACGAGGCACCTGGAGCCGAGCCTTGAGGAGCTGGGCGAGGCCACGGCGGGTTAGCCGGGCGAAGTCGCGGCGGATCGGCCGGGCGAGGCCACGGCGGGTTAGTCAGGCGAGGCCGCGGCGGGTCAGCGTGGGCGGGCGCCGCCCGGCCAGTGACTCGGTCATCTCGACCGCGAGCTGTACCTGGTCGGGGCGCGAGGTCCGGAAGACCCTCGCCCCCGCCCACGCGCAGACGGAGGCGGCGGCCAGCTCTGCGGCCTCCCCGTCCTGCCCGGCCAGGTCGGCGGGTGTGACGACGACGGTGCGTCCCGCGCGGACGAGCTCCTCGATCTCGGCGATCGAGCCTGCCTCGGCCCAGGCGGGGTCACCCTTGTCCGCGGGGGCGAGCACCGTGAGAGCGGTCATGACGCGATCCTAGGTCAGCGGGAGTTGTGGCACGATTCGTATGTGCTGGTCGTACTCGCCCTCGCTGCCGTAGCCGTCCTCGCCGGGGTGGTGGTCGTAGCCATGGGCCAGGGAGGCGAACTGGCGGAGTTCGCTCCCGACGTGCCCCCGCTTGACCTGCCCGAGGCGGCGCAGCTCGGCGCGGCCGACTTCATGGCCCTGCAGCTTCCGGTGAGCATTGTCGGCTACAACACGCAGAGCGTCGACGAGACCCTGAACCGGGTCGTGAACGCGCTGAGTGAGCGCGACACCAGGATCGCGGTGCTGGAGCAGCGGGTGGCCGAGCTGCTCGCCGGCAGGCTGCAGGCGCGCCAGGAGCTCCACGCGGCCCCGCTGAGCGTGCCGCTGGTCGAGCACGAGCCGGAGGAGCCCAACGAGCCCGCGGAGCTTCCCGAGCTGCCACAGCCCCCCTCGGAGTCCTTCGGCGACTGGGACGACGGCGACGGTGAGCGTTCAGGCGAGCGTTCAGAGGTGCCGGACGCGAAGGAGTCACGATGACCGAGCTCGTGCGCTGCGGTTGGGTGAGCTCCGCCCCCGAATACATCGCCTACCACGACGACGAGTGGGGCCGTCCGGTCACGGGCGACGACCAGGTGTTCGAACGGCTCGCCCTTGAGGCCTTCCAGTCGGGTCTTTCGTGGATCACGATCCTGCGCAAGCGGGAGAACTTCAGGGCGGCCTTCGCCGGTTTCTCCATCCCCGCCGTCGCGGCGTTCGGCCAGGCGGACGTCGACCGCCTGCTCGCCGACACGGGCATCGTCCGCAACCGGGCCAAGATCGAGGCCGTGGTCGCGAACGCGCGGGCCGCGCTCGATCTCGACCTCTCCGACCTGGTCTGGCGGCACGCCGACCCCGGCTCGCCCGTCCCGAAGACCCTCGCCGACGTGCCCGCACAGACCTCCGGCTCCAAGGCGCTCGCCAAGGAGCTCAGGTCGCGCGGTTTCCGGTTCATCGGCCCGACGACGGCGTACGCCCTGATGCAGGCCATCGGCCTGGTCAACGACCATGTGGATGACTGCTGGGTGCGCGACACCTACTGAGAGCATCCTCAAGGCACCCGTGGGACGGCCCCCACCGTCCCTGGGAGGGCCCAGACGGCCCCCACCGTCCCTGGGAGGGCCCAGACGGCCCGCTGACGGCTCTCTCCTCAGCGGCCGTCGAAGACGGGGCGCTCCTTGTGCAGGAAGGCCCTGGTCGCGTTCAGGTGGTCGGAGGTCTTCACACAGGCGTCCTGGAGGTCGGCCTCCAGTGCCAGGGCGTCGGCGAGGGAACTGCTCGCGGCGAACTCCAGGGCGCGCTTGGTCGCCGCGTAGGCGCTCGTCGGGCCCTGTGCCAGCCGTACGGCCAGCGCGCGGCCCGCGACGGCCAGCTCCTCCGCGGGGACGACCCTGGAGACGATCCCGAGCTCCAGCGCGCGGGCCGCGTCGAACGGCTCGCCGAGCAGGAGGAGCTCGCCCGCGCGGGCCCGGCCGATCAGGCGCTGCAGGGTCCAGGACGCGCCGGAGTCGGGGGCGAGGCCGATGCCGGAGAAGGCCATCGCGAACTTCGCCTTGTCGGCGGCGATCCGCAGGTCGCAGGCGAAGGCCAGGGCGGCGCCCGCGCCCGCGGCGACGCCGTTGACCGCGGCGACGACCGGCTTGCCCATCTCGGCGATCGTCAAGACGATCGGGTTGTAGTGCGCGCGCACCGTACCGTCGAGCCCGCGGCCCGCCTCCAGGTTGGCGGTGTGCTCGTTGAGGTCCTGACCGGCGCAGAACGCCCGGCCGGACCCCGTCAGCAGGACCGCCCGCACCGCGTACGCCTGCGAGGCCATGGTCAGCGCCTCAAGAAGCTCGGCCTTCATCCGTGTCGTCAACGAGTTCATCGCCTCGGGGCGGTCCAGGGTGATGGTCGCGACGGCGTCGTCGACGGAGTAGAGGACGTCGTTCAACGGGAGGCTCCTTCTGTGACTGCTGTGGTTCCCCCGGCTCGTTCCCGGGACCGGTCGCCCGGGTCCGGCCGGAGGAGGGACAGTTCGCATTGAATCGCTTTCGCGGGGAACGGGCGCGCACCGGTCCCACCGCGGGCACGTCCCTCAGCCCGGTCCAGATGATCGTCTCGACTCGGTAAATTCTCCCCGCCGTCGTGTCGGCACGGCGCGCGCCCCGTAATCCGTCGTCCCGAAGCCCGGCTCACCGGGGCCGCGGGCGTGCGGCGCAGAGGCGGCCGGGGCGGCACTGACGTTCGCGAGGACAAGTTTGGCCGTCCCAAGGGGCTCGGACGACGGTCTTGATTGCCCGATGAGTCGATGCTGAGGCTGATCGTTCCCATTCCGAGCGCGGAGACGGGATAATAGGACATCACAGAAGACGTGAATGCGTCGGCCACCCTCGGGTCAGTCGGAGATCCGGAGCCCGAAGCAGGAAGGGATACACGCATGGCGGCTATGAAGCCGAGGACCGGTGATGGTCCGCTGGAGGTCGTCAAGGAAGGCAGGGGCATCGTCATGCGGGTTCCCCTTGAGGGTGGCGGCCGGCTCGTCGTCGAGCTCTCGGCGGACGAGGCCAGTGCTCTTGGTGAGGAATTGAAGAAGGTCGTCGTCTGATCCCGATCTGAGACCAGCGGTGAAGCCGGGCCCCGATTCGATCTCGTTCGCAGAAGATGACATCCGCTGTGGCCCGCGCAACCCCGATCGATGAACACGGCCCTGGCCGTCGGACCGCAGGAACGCGGCTCGCGCCAGGGCCGCGGTGTTCCCCGCCTGATGACTGGAGTCCCAAATGCCGATCTCTCCGTACACGTTGCTGTCAGGCGCGTTCCCAGGAGGGAAGACCGCTGCCCGCGTTGGAGCGGAGGACGGCGCGGGAGCCTCGCCCCTCGGGGGCGCAGGGCTGCTCGCGGTGCCCTTCTCCGCCGACCTCGCCCCGGAGATCGACCTGCCGGTGCCGGTGGCCGCGCTGCTGGCGCACTACGAGGCCAGGGGAGAGGCGGGGGAGATCGTCGAGGTTCCGGTCGCCGACGGCGACGGCGTCGGCCGGGTGCTGCTCTACGGGACGGGTGACGGTTCCGCGGGCGCGCTGCGCAAGGCGGGCGCGGCGGTCGCGCGGCGGGGCAAGGGCAGGGACTCCGTCAGGGCCGTGCTGCCCGAGGGGCAGGTGGCCGCGTTCGTCGAGGGCGCGCTGCTCGCCACCTACACCTTCAGGATCGGTGAGGAGAAGTCGCCTCCCGTCGCCCTGGTCGAGTTCGTCGGCGAGGGCGCCGAGGCGGAGGTCACCAGGGGCAGGGTGATCGCCGAAGCCGTCGCCTTCGCCAGGGACCTGGCCAACACGCCGTCCTCGATCAAGACACCGGCCTGGCTCGCCGAGCGCGCCGTCGAGCACCTCCTCGGCGAGGGCGCGGAGAACGGCGGGGGCGAGCGGGAAACCGGCGACGGCACCAGGATCGCCGCCAGGGTGCGGGACGAGACGGAGCTGCGCGAGGAGCGATTCGGCGGCATCCTGGCCGTCGGTCAGGGATCGGTGAGCCCGCCGCGGCTGGTCGAGCTCTCCTACCACCCCGAGGGCGCGACCCGTCACGTGGTCCTGGTCGGCAAGGGCATCACCTTCGACACCGGCGGCCTGTCGCTCAAGCCGACGGACAACATGAAGTTCATGAAGACCGACATGGCGGGCGGCGCCGTCGTCATCGCGGTCATCGGCGCACTCGCCACCCTGGGCGCGCGGGTGCGGGTCACCGGCCTGATCGCCGCCGCGGAGAACGCCTTCTCCGGCGCCGCCCAGCGCCCCTCCGACGTGATCACACAGTACGGCGGGCGGACCGTCGAGGTGCTCAACACCGACGCGGAGGGCCGACTGGTGCTGGCGGACGCGCTGGCCTACGCCGACGCCGAGCTGGAGCCGGACGTCATGGTCGACATCGCGACGCTCACCGGCGCGATCGGCGTCGCCCTCGGCAAGGACGTCGGAGCCGTCTTCGCCTCCGACGACGCCCTGGCGGCCGAGCTGACCGAGGCGGGCGGAACCGCGGGGGAGCGGCTGTGGCGGATGCCGCTCGTCGAGGACTACGTCCCGGCCCTGGAGTCGAGCGTGGCCGACCTGGCCAACATCGAGGCCGGGACGACCTACGGCGCGGGCTCCATCACGGCGGCGCTGTTCCTGCGCGAGTTCACCGGCAGGCGGCCGTGGGCGCACCTGGACATCGCGGGCGTCGGCAGGAGCACCGCGGACGAGGGCATCCTGAGCAAGGGCGCGACCGGCTACGGCGTGCGCCTGCTGCTGGAGTGGTTGGCTAGCCGCTGAGTTTGATGGCGGCCAGGACGCCGTCGCCGAGAGGGATCATCAGGGGCCGTAGCCGTTCGTCGTCACGGATCAGCTTGCCCAGCTCCCGCACGGCGACGGTGTCCGGGTCACGCTGCGTGGGATCGGCGACCCTGTGCTGCCACAGCGCGCCGTCGAAGACCACGATGCCGCCGACACGCAGCAGGCGGATCGACTCGGCCAGGTAGTCGGCGTACTCGTGCTTGGCGCCGTCGCAGAAGACCAGGTCGTAGCCGCCGTCCGAGAGACGCGGCAGGACGTCCAGAGCCCGTCCGGTGATCAGTCGGGTCCTGCCGCCGGCGAAGCCGGCCTGGGCGAAGCTCTGCCGCGCGAGGCGCTGGTACTCGGGCTCGACGTCGACGCTGGTGAGCGTGCCGTCCTGGCGCATGCCCCGCAGCAGCCACAGCCCTGAGACGCCACATCCCGTGCCGATCTCCACGACGGCCTTGGTGTTGATGGCCGAGGCGAGGAAACAGAGCGCCGCGCCACCGCCGGGAAGGATCGAGGTGACCCCGACCTCCGCGGCGCGCTGACGCGCGGCCCAGAGGATCTCGTCCTCCGTGTGGAATTCCTCGGCATAGGCCAGAGTGGCCTCCAACGGACTTGTCGGCGTCTCTGCCATCGGCCTCTCCTCCCGCTTTCTCCGTACAGAGTCATATAGGCACTGGGTCGCAGCCTAGGGGAGGCAGGCCCGATCGGGAACTCATGTCACGCCCGGTGCGTTGCACGGTTTAAGCGGCCTTTGCCGGTCCTGAGGGTAGTGAGTGCGCACGAAGGGACGAAACCAGGCACTATGGCGATAGCGGTGGTCCCGGAGAGAGGAGTGCTGGTGGACGAGTTCGACCACCAGACAGAGGCTCCCGTGTCTGAATGGACACCTCCCACCTGGGAGGAGGTGGTCCAGACTCACTCGGCGCGTGTCTACAGGCTGGCCTATCGGCTGACCGGTAACGTTCACGACGCCGAGGATCTTACGCAGGAGGTCTTCGTCCGGGTCTTCAGGTCCCTGTCGAACTACACCCCCGGCACCTTCGAGGGCTGGTTGCACCGCATCACCACCAACCTGTTTCTCGACATGGCGCGGCGCAAGCAGCGCATCAGGTTCGAGGGGCTCGCCGACGACGCCGCGGAGCGGCTGCGTGGACGCGAGCCGTCTCCCGCCCAGGTCTACGACGACACCCACCTCGAGCCCGACATCCAGGCGGCACTCGACGCGCTCGCGCCCGAGTTCCGTGCGGCCGTCGTTCTCTGTGACATCGAGGGGCTGTCCTACGAGGAGATCGCCGCGACGCTCGGCGTGAAGCTCGGCACGGTCCGCAGCCGCATCCATCGTGGCCGGGCACAACTGCGTGAGGCGCTGGAGCATCGCGCGCCCCGTGGAGACCAACTCCCCCCGACCATCACCCGCGGGGAGGAACTCGCATGAGAAACCACAGTCATGACGAATGTCACGACGAGCCGCTCGGCAAGGAGTGATCATGAGTCATCTTGGAGAACGCGTTTCCGCACTGGTCGACGGTGAGCTGAACCACCACGAACGCGATCGTGCGCTGTCCCACCTGGCCTTCTGCGCCTCCTGCAGGGCCGAGGTCGATGCCATGCGGGCGTTGAAGAACCGGCTGAGGTCCCTCGAAGGACCGGCCATGCCCGCCGACCTGACCATGTCGTTGCTGAGGATGGCCGACCCCGGTGGCCCTTTACCACCGCGTGAGCGGCCTTTCCCCAGCTCGCGGACCTTCGGCGGGGCGCCGATCCCGAGCATGCACAGCGTCGCGCCACCGGACAACCGGCCGAGGGGGCGGGCGGCGGGGCCGCGCCGCTCGCGCAGGGTCGGCTATGTCGCGGTCGGCGTGGCCTCGGCGGCCGTCGCGCTCGGCACGCTGTTCGTCGTCGGTGGCCCCGACCCCGGCCCGCGTGTGCCTCCGGTCGACATGTTCGCCAACCAGCACAGGAACACCGCACCCTACGGCGGCTCCGCGACGCCGACCTTCTCGCCGACTCCGTGATCCGGCTGCCCGCCGCCCTGATCCTCGCAGCCGTCATGCTGCTGGGGGTGGTGGCGGGCAGTCCGGCTCGGGCCGTGCCGCCCGACGCGGCGGAGAACGAGGACACGGGGCTGCAGCTGCTGCGTGAGGCGGCGACGGCCGGCAGGACCCGTGGGTACGCAGGCACGCAGTACGTCACGACCTGGGGCCGTTCAGGCTCCTTCTCCTCCGTGCTGGGGGTTCGCAACATCCCGGGGAAAGGCCTGTCGGTGCACGCCCAGCCCTCGGGCACCACCACGCGGGTCGACCCGGGCACCCCGGCGGGGAGCATGGCCGCCCCCTCGGAGACGATGCTCGAGGTCCTGGCCCGCAACTACCGGGTCGTCGAGGTGGGTACGGCGCGGGCCTGTGGCCGCGCCGCCAGGCTCGTGAACGTCCTGCGCGCTGACGGCACGCTCGCCGCGCGCTACTGGCTGGACGAGGCGGGCGGGCCCGCGCTGCGCCGTGAGCTGTTCGATGGCCGCGGCCGGATCGTCCACGCGGGTGCGTTCCTTGACCTGACCCTCGACCCGGCCGGGAAGGCCGACAACTCCACGCCGGCCGCGGGCGGCTTCGACGTGGGCGAGGCGCCCGGCCTCCTCGGCGCGGGCTGGCGTTTCCCCACTGCCCTGCCTGGCCGTCTCGAACTGTTCGCCGCGCACGCCGCCGCCACCGGATACGTGTACCTGGGCTACTCAGATGGATTGTCAGTAGTGTCGGTTTTTATCCAGCCTGGTGTGCTTGATGGGGAAAAGCTGCGCGGGTGGCATGCTCAGCAGCGCGACGGGCATACGATCTGGATGCGGAACTCAGCCGAGCAGGAGACGATCTGGGCGAGTGGAGGCCATGTCTATACCGTCTTCGCGGACGCTCCGGCCGACACGGTCGACGCCGCGGTTGCGGCGCTGCCCCACGAGCCCGTCCCGAGCCTGTGGAACCGGCTCGGGAGGGGCGCGCATCGCCTGCTGTCCTGGGTCAACCCTTTCGGGTAAGGCGCGCTTTACATCTCTCGTATGCCGTTCAGGGGAAGATTGCCGGGTTGTCCCCGGTGAGTGGCCTCATACGAGGCAAGGAGTGGTGAACATTCGATGACCGACGAGAACCGTACCCACGAGGCGAACGACGCCGAGGGGCGTACGCCGTCGGACCTCACCGACGGCAGAGGCGGTAGAGGTGCGGTCCCGGAGTTCTCCCGGCCGGAGTTCCTGCCCGCCGGAGAGACGCTTCCCTCCCACGGGGATCAGCCCCGCAACGACGGCTGGAGCCAGCTCGGCGATCCTCCCGGCCTGAACCGGTGGGACCGGCCGGGGCCGGGCGGCCAGGTGGGCAACCCTGGATACGACGACTGGACCGGACGGCAGGGCCCACCGGTCGCAGGCGCCGGTGACGGCGGCTGGGGCGACCCGTCGGGCAGGCCCCGCCAGGACACGGCGGTCTTCGCCGTCCCCGGGAGCCCGCCGCCTCCGCCGTCCAGGGCGTTCGGTCTGGGACCCGGCTGGGCGCCACCCCCCGGAGGTCAGGCGGCCCCGCCGGGGCCGGGGCCGTACGGGGCCTTCGGCGGTCCTGTCGCTCCCGCGGGCCGCGGGCCGCGCACCGGCACGCTCGCCATCCTCGCGGTGCTGATCGCGCTGCTGGCCTCGACGCTCGGCAGCGTCGGCACCTACCTGCTCACCCGCCCCTCCGGCTCGGATCTCGACCCCTCCTACCGGCTGGGAACGGCGCCGAGCGGCTCCAGTTCGAGGGCACCCGAGTCGATCGCGGGCGTGGCCTCCAAGGTCCTGCCCAGCGTGGTCTCACTCTCCGTCAACGCGGGCACCAGCTCAAGTACGGGCTCGGGCTTCTTGATCAAGGGCGGCTACGTGGTGACCAACAATCACGTGGTCGCCGGGGCGGAGCCGAACAGCGACCAGATCCAGGTCCAGTTCAGCAACCGCAAGTCGACCTCCGCCCACGTCGTCGGCCGTGACCCCGAGTCCGACCTCGCCGTGGTCAAGCCGGACGAGACCTTCGGCGCCCCGGAGATCGCCCTCGGCAACTCGGACAACGTGGTCGTCGGCGACCCGGTCGTGGCCATCGGCTCCCCGCTGGGCCTGACCGGCACGGTCACCTCCGGCATCGTCAGCGCGCTCAACCGCCCGGTCCAGGCCGGGGAGGAGAACAGCAGCGACACCACCTGGCTGAGCGCCATCCAGACGGACGCCGCCATCAACCCCGGCAACTCGGGCGGCCCGCTGGTCAACGCCGCGGGCGAGGTCATCGGCGTCAATTCGGCCATCGCCACGCTCGGCAGGTCGGTCGGCGGCCAGAGCGGCAGCATCGGCCTCGGTTTCGCCATCCCGGTGAACCACGCCCGCCGGGTCGCCGAGGAACTGGTGACCACCGGTTCCGCGAAGAAGTCGCGGATCGGCATCACCATCGACGCGACCTACCAGGGCACCGGGGTGCGCATCGAGACGGAGGCCAAGCAGGGCAACCAGCCCGTCGAGCCGAACGGTCCCGCGGACAAGGCCGGCCTCAAGCCGGGAGACGTCATCCTGGAGGTCAACGGCACCGTGCTGCAGGACGGCAACGAGCTGATCGCGCTGATCCGCAACAAGGCTCCCGGGGAGAAGCTGACGATCAAGTTCCAGCGCGGCGGCCAGGAGAAGACGGCCACTGTGATCATTGGTGCCGCCCCCGCGCAGCCGACGCCCAGTCCTTCGTGATCGATGACGGTCAGGTGCGTGCTATGGGTCAAGGGCATTAGTCTGGAAACACTCCGGGCGTGTGCCCGGAGAACCGCCTCGGTGTTGTCCCGGTAGGAGATCACGGTGTTCGGACTCGGCTGGCCTGAGATCGTGGCGCTGGTGGTCATCGCGCTTCTCGTTTTCGGGCCTGAGAAGCTTCCCCAGGCCGCCGCGCAGGCAGGCAGGACGTTGCGCACCCTACGGGAGATGGCCAACAACGCGAAAGCGGATCTGCAGACCGGCCTCGGGCCCGAGTTCGCCAACTTCGACCCGTCCGATCTGAACCCGAAGAACTTCGTCCGCAAGCACCTCACCGGTGATCTTGAGGACGAGTGGAACGACGTGACGGCCGCCGCCGCGGGAGCGGGCGGAGCCGCGTACGCGGGCGCCAGCTCCTCGGACCCGGCCCACGAGCTGGGATACGGCGAGATCCCGCCGTACGACTCCGAGGCCACCTGAGCGCGCCGCGTTCGAGGCGAACCACATGTGATCGGTGAGGCACCCGGCCGGGGCCTCGCCGATCTCTGTTTCCCGGCTGTTTCCTGAGATGCCCCGGGCCTCGTGGACGCCCGCCAGGCCGCAGGAAGGCGGAGAGCGCCACCGCTTGTGACGCTTGAGAGGGGCGCGTCGCCGTCCGGAACGATCACCTTCCCGTCGAAGTCTCCCGCACGTCGCCCTGAGATGGCCGGGACGACGTGCGGGAAGTGACGTGCGGGAAGGAGGATCTAGCGGCCCCGGGTCGGGGAGATGCCGAGCTGCATGCCCTTGAGACTGCTCGACCTCTTGCTCAGGCCCGCGGCGATGCGGGTCAGTTCGGTGGAGGCCGGGGCGTCGGGGTCGGTGAGCACGAGGGGCTTGCCCTCGTCGCCGCCCTCGCGCAGCCGCATGTCGATCGGCACCTGGCCCAGCAGCGGCACCCGGGCGCCGAGAGTGCGGGTCAGCGCGTCGGCGACGGTCTGGCCGCCGCCCTCGCCGAAGACCGCGATCCGCTCGTCGCAGTGTGGGCACGGCAGCCAGGCCATGTTCTCGATGACGCCCGCGATCTGCTGGTGGGTCTGCACGGCGATCGACCCGGCGCGCTCGGCCACCTCAGCAGCGGCCTGCTGCGGGGTGGTCACCACGAGGAGCTCGGCCGTCGGCATCCGCTGCGCCACCGAGATCGCGATGTCGCCGGTGCCGGGGGGCAGGTCCATCAGCAGGACGTCGAGGTCGCCCCAGTAGACGTCGGCGAGGAACTGGTGCAGCGCCCTGTCCAGCATCGGGCCGCGCCACACGACTGGGGTGTTGCCCTCCGGCTTGAACATGCCGACCGAGATGACCTTGATGTCATGCGCGATCGGCGGCATGATCATGTCCTCGACCTTGGTCGGGCGCTCGGAGACGCCGAGCATGCGGGGCACGCTGTGGCCGTAGATGTCGGCGTCGACGACGCCGACCTTCAGGCCACTCGCGGCCATCGCGGCGGCGAGGTTGACCGTGACCGAGGACTTCCCGACGCCGCCCTTGCCCGACGCGACCGCGAACACGCGGGTCAGGGAGCCCGCCTGGGCGAAGGGGATCTCCTTCTCGGGGCCTCTGTTGCCGCGCAGCTTGGTCTGGAGCGTCTTGCGCTGCTCGGTGCTCATGACGTCCATCTCAACCTGGACGCCGGTCACTCCGTCGACCTTGGAGACCGCGCCGGTGACGTCGCGCGTGATGGTGTCTCGCATGGGACAGCCGGACACGGTGAGGTAGATCCCGACGCGCACCACCCCTTCGGGGGAGATGTCGACGCTCTTGACCATGTCCAGTTCGGTGATCGGCCGACGGATCTCAGGGTCGTTGACGGTCGCCAGCGCGGCCGTCACCAGTTCCGGGGTAGGTGCCATCGAAGTGTCGGCAACATGGCGCCACCGTGAGGCGACGGGGTTGCCGTCCCTCCTTGTCTATTGTCGTCCAGGCGCCCGGCGGGCAGGGCTCGCCCGCTACGACGCCGTGTGGCCTGGTGAGGGACCGCTCCCGGCTGGGAGCGGAGGAGTCACGGACCCATGGTATGAACCCGGGGATGATGCGAGGAATTCCAGGATCCGGCAGCGAAGTCTGATCCCGGACAATTCGCTATGTAGATGCGCGTGCAACAGTCTAAGGTTACTCCGTGACCGTGACGGCGGGCGAGTCGGGAGAAACCATCAGCTCGGAGGAGCTCGCGGTCTGGAAGACGCTGCAACGCGTCCAGGTGCGCGTCACCCGGGCTCTGGAGGCCGAGCTGCTGGTCGGGCACGACCTGGCCCTGGCCTCCTACGACGTGCTCACGCAGTTGTCCGAGTCGCCGGAGCGTCGCCTGCGCATGAACGACCTGGCCGAGCGGGTCCTGCTCTCCCGCAGCGGGCTGACCCGGCTGGTCGACCGCCTGCAGCGTGAGGGCCTGGTCGAGCGCGAGATCTGCCACAGCGACGCGCGCGGCCTGTTCGCGGTCCTCACGGAGGGCGGTGCCGTACGGCTCGCCGAGGCGACCCCCACCTACCTGCGCGGCATCCGCACCCAGTTCCTCGGCACGCTCGGCCCCGAGGAACTGCGCCGGTGCGCCTCGACGCTGAACAAGCTCTTCCCTTAGGTTTTTGCGACGCCTGGCGGCGTTGCGGGGGTGTAGGTCTCCTGGAGGTCCTCCTGCAGGCGCTGGAGCTCGGAGCGGACGTAGTCGCGGGTCGCCACCTCGCCGAGCGCGATGCGCAGGGCCGCGATCTCCCGGGTCAGATACTCCAGGTCGGCCTGGGTGCGCTCGGCCGCCGCGCGGTCGAGTTCGTTCTGGATCCGGTCCCGGTCGTCCTGCCGGTTCTGGGCGAGCAGGATCAGCGGCGCGGCGTACGACGCCTGGAGCGAGAGCATCAGCGTGAGGAAGATGAACGGGTAGGGGTCGAATCTCCCGGCCGCCAGCGCGAAGGCGTTCCACAGCACCCAGATCGCCACGAAGACGGTCATGTAAACCAGGAATCTGGCGGTGCCGAGGAAGCGGGCGATCCGCTCCGACAGCTGTCCGAAGGCCTCGGGGTCGTAGTGCGGGCGCAGGCGCAGGCCCTGTTCCCTGGGCTGGTCGAGCCGGTCAGCCATGCTCAGCTCCTGGTTCATGGTCCCGCTCCCGCCAGTCTTCGGGCAGCAGGTGATCGAGCACGTCGTCCACGGTGACGGCGCCGACCAGGCGGCCGAGCTCGTCGACCACGGGTGCCGCCATCAGGTTGTAGGTGGCCAGGTAGGAAGTCACCTGGTTCAGGGTGAACTCGGGCCTGATCGGGTCGAGCGAGGTGTCCATGACCCCGCCGATCAGGGTCGAGGGGGGCTCGCGCAGCAGCCGCTGAAAGTGTGCCAGGCCCAGGAAGCGGCCTGTCGGGGTCTCGATGGGCGGCCTGGCCACGTAGACCTGCGCGGCGACCGAGGGCGTGATCTCTCGTTGGCGGATATGGGCGAGCGCCTCGGCGACGGTCGCGTTCGGCGGGAGCACCACGGGCTCGCTCGTCATCATGCCGCCCGCCGTGTTCTCCGGGTAGATCAGCAGCCGCCGGATCGGCGCGGCCTCCTCGGGCTCCATCAGCGCCATCAGCGCCTCCGCCTGTTCCGGAGGGAGGTCCTGTAGCAGGTCGGCCGCGTCGTCGGGGTCCATCTCCTCAAGCACGTCCGCGGCGCGCTCCGGGGTGAGCCTGCTCAGGACACCGATCTGGTCGCGCTCGGGAAGCTCCTCAAGCACGTCGGCGAGCCGTACGTCGTCGAGGGCGGCCGCGACCTCGGCGCGCCGCTTGTCCGGCAGCTCGTGCAGGGCGCTGGCCAGGTCGGCCGCGCGCATCGTCTCGAAGGCGATCAGTAGGCTGGAGGCGCCCTGGTCCTTCTGCACCGCGCTGAAGCCGCTGACCTCGGCCCAATCCACGATCCTGGTCGGGCCGCGCCGCCGTAGGCCCAGCCCCTGTCCCGTTCTGACGACCGCCACCTTGGTGACCAGCCACTCGGTGCGCCTGGTCTGTTCCATGGCCAGGTCCAGGACTGTCATGCGCTCGCCCTCGACCTGCACCTCCAGGTCGAGCATCTCGCCGATGACGAGGTTCTCCGTGGTCCGCCGCTCGAAGCGCCGCACGTTGATCTGCCCGCTGAAGACGACGGAGCCCGCCTCGATGCCGCGCACCCTGGTGATCGGCAGGAAGACCCGCCGCCGGGGCTGCACCTCGACGACCAGGCCGTGCACGCGTGGCGGCGAAGGGCCCGCGATCGCCACCACCACGTCCCTCACTCGCCCGATCTGGTCCCCGGCCGGGTCGAAGACCGGGGTACCGGCGAGCCGCGCGATGAAGATCTTCACATGTGCAGCGTAGGTCGCGTCACCGGTTCGCCGGTTCAAGGCTCGCTCACATTTCGGACGTCCCCTTGCCGCTCACACACCTGCCGTGACAGTATCAAAAGGTACTAACGGTAGTTACATGGATGGTGGCTCATGAGACGTGACGGTCTGCTGATCGCCTTCGCGTCGTCCTGGTGTTTCGCGTTCTCCGGCCCGATGGCCAAATACCTCGGCGCCGCGGGGCTGACCCCGCTCGAGGCCGTCTGGGTGCGGATGGCCGGAGCGGGGCTGCTGCTCGTCGGAGTCCTCGCGGCCGTCAGGCCGGGCGCGCTGCGCATCCCGCGCTCACGGCTGCCGTTCTTCCTGGCCTACGCGGTCGTCGCGGTGGCCGGGGTGCAGGCGCTGTACTTCGCGGCGATCACCAGGCTGCCGGTCGGCGTCACCCTGCTCATCGAGTTCACCTCGCCGGTCCTGGTCGTGCTCTGGGTGCGCTTCGTCCGCCGGGTACGGCTGCCGCGCGCGGCCTTCGTCGGCGCCGTGGTCGCGGTGGCCGGCCTCGGCATCGTGGTCGAGGCGTGGTCGGGTCTCGCCCTCGACCCCTTCGGCCTGCTGCTCGCCTTCGGGGCGGCGGCGTGCAGCACCGGATACTTCCTGCTCAGTGATGGCTTCGGCGATGACGTCGACCCGCTCGGCCTGATCGGGTGGGGCCTGGTCGGCGCGGCGGCGGTGCTCGTGCCGATCTCCCAGCCGTGGAACATCCCCTGGGAGGCCTTCACCAGGACCGTCGCGCCCGCGGGCGGTCCCGCCCTGCCCGCGCTGGCCGCCGCGCTGTGGATGATCCTCATCGCCACGGTCACCGCCTACATCCTCGGCGTCACCGCGGTCCGCCGCCTGTCGGCCGCCATCGGCTCGACGGTCGCCTCACTGGAGGTCATCGCCGGAGCGGTGATCGCCTGGATCCTGGTCGGCGAGACGCTCGGCCCCTTCCAGATCATCGGCGGTCTCATCGTCCTGTGCGGCGCCTACCTGGCCCAGCGGGCCACCTCGGACCTGCCTGAGCCCGTCGCGGAGGCCGTCAGGGAGCCGGTCGGGGTCGCGTAGCCGTACGGGTCCACAGAGGCCGCACGGGAGCTCATAGGGGCTCATAGGGGCCCACCGCGCTCCTCCGGCATGATGCCCCGCCCTTCGGAATCCCGACCTCTGGGGCAGGGAGGACGTCAGGAGGCGGGTTCGCGCGGCGTGAGCCGTATCACCGTCGAGCGGGCGGCCCAGCGCGCCGTCAGGCCGGCGCCGTCGACGGCGTTGAGCCGCTCCTTCGCCAGCGCGGCCACCGCCTCCGTGGCCGTCGCCTGGTCGACCACCTCGACGGAGGCCTCGAAGGTGATCAGCCGGGCGCCGTTGTCCTTGCTCCTGAGCGTCACCTGAACCTCGCTCTCCTCGGCCAGGCGGGGCAGCTCCTGCTCACCTCCGCCGGTGACCAGATAGATCGCGCCGTCGTGCCACACGTGCCAGGCAAGCCGGGGCCGGTCCAGGGACAGCCACAGGACCCCCGACTTCTTGGCGCCCTCCTCGATCACACCCATGTGACGAATGTACGGCCTGCGCCCTCGCGGGACAGGGAACGGGAGCGGTACCGGAGTCCGGTTCCCCCTCTCCGCGGGCGGCCCGTGCGAGGGACGCGAGGAAAGAGAATCCGCGTGGCCGCCATAGAAAGACCCGGTCTGCCGTGCTCGCCCGACCGGCCGCTACCGTGAGGCCATGCGCTCGCGACGTTCGTGCCTGGCGGTGCCCGGCAGCAACCCCCGCTTCCTTGAGAAGGCCCAGGGCCTGCCCGCCGACGAGGTCTTCCTCGACCTTGAGGACTCCGTCGCGCCGCTCGCCAAGGAGAGCGCGCGCAAGAACGTCGTCGCCGCCCTCCGCGAGGGCGACTGGTCGGGCAAGACCAGGGTCGTGCGCGTCAACGACCTGAGCACGCAGTGGACCTACCGGGACGTCATCGAGGTCGTCGAGGGCGCGGGGGAGTTCGTCGACTGCCTGATGCTGCCCAAGGTCGAGGATCCGGTCCAGGTGGTCTGGCTGGACACGCTGCTCACCCAGATCGAGCGGGCCAACGGCCTCGAGGTCGGCGGGATCGGCATCGAGGCGCAGATCGAGAACGCCAGGGGCCTGGTAAACGTGGACGCCATCGGCGGCTCGTCCAGGCGCCTCGAGACGCTGGTCTTCGGCCCCGCCGACTTCATGGCGTCGATCAACATGCGGACCCTGGTGGTCGGTGAGCAGCCCCCCGGCTACACAGAGGGCGACGCCTACCACTACATCCTGATGCGCATCCTGATGGCCGCCCGCACGCACGACCTGCAGGCCATCGACGGCCCCTACCTCGCGATCAAGGATCTGGACGGCTACCGCCGGGTCGCCGCGCGGTCCGCGGCGCTCGGGTTCGACGGCAAGTGGGTGCTCCACCCGACCCAGGTCGAGGCCGCGAACGAGGTGTTCTCGCCGTCCCAGGAGGACTACGACCGCGCCGAGCTGATCCTCGACGCCTACGAGTACTACACGACGGTCGAAAGGCGCGGCGCGGTCATGCTCGGCGACGAGATGATCGACGAGGCGTCGCGCAAGATGGCGCTCGTCGTGACGGCGAAGGGCAGGGCGGCGGGCCTGGCGCGCACCACCGCCTTCACCCCGCCGACCGCGTGACCCTTCCTCCGTCCGCCACGCGGTCCGCCACCCCGGGCGGTCGACGCCTCCTCGTCCGCCCGACGCGAGCTTAAAGCGTGACCCCGACCGTGGTGAGGAACCACAGTGCGGAGGTCAGCCAGAGCCCGGTGAGCGCGGTGAACGCCAGGCCGCCGAGCAGGGGGAGTGCCAGGGCGGGCAGCCCGCGCCGCGGCAGCGCCAGCATCTTCGCGGTGAACACCCCGTAGAAGAAGCAGCCGAGCAGTGAGTGGACCAGCACGCGGGGCGTGTCGTAGCCGATGCCCAGGGCGTACAGGCAGTGGAAGGCGACCGGGATCGTCAGCAGGAAGGCGATCCGCCCCGACCAGCGGTGCGCCGCGCCGATCCACGGCACGTCCAGTTTGACGCGGCCCCACATCACCAGAGCCGAGGCTGCCTGGAACAGCCCCAGCACGACCGCACCCGTGGTGAGCCAGGTCTTCATGGCCAGTGCCCCGGAGAACCCGGCGACGCCGACCGCGTAGCCCGCGGGCGCGTGGAGGCGTCCGTACACGCCGAGCCCGACCGCGACCAGGGCGCCGACGGCGAGTGGCGTGAGCAGCGCGGCGGGGGTGACCCTCCGCATGGCCTGTGTGTCGTTCATCACATTTCTCCCATGAACTCGTCGACGCTCCGCGGGACGATCGGCTGGCCGTCGACGGTCGCCTTCCCGCCGGGTGGGGGGATCGGCACGTCGGCGGGCCTGCCGTCCACGAGGGTCAGGCCGACCCGGCTGCCGTCGTCCAGGTAGATCCAGCCCGCTTTGACGCTTGCGCCGCGGACGACCGCGCTCGCCCGGTAGAGCCCCGAGGGCCTGCGCACGGTCGGGGCGGTGAAGTTCCACTCCCTGCCGCCGATCTCCAGCCGCCCCAGGGCGCTGCCGCCGCGGAGCACCGCGGTCACGGAGGCCGCGTGGGGACCGGTCAGGGTGACCCCGCCGTTCTCGGCCCTGCCCTTGAGCCAGGCCTCGACCCTGCCGTCGCAGAAGTAGGCGATCGCCTTCCCCTCACGGATCGAGACGGCGATCAGGCCGCCGTTGCCCTTGACCCGTCCCGCGTAGTCGGCCCTCACGGGGGTCGGCGCGGCGCTCTCCGTGGCCTCGGGCGCCGTGGAGGCCGTCGGGGCCGACGCGGGGTCGGGGCCTTCCGAGGCCGTCTTGGAGGCCGTCTCCGGGGCGGTGGACGCCACCGAGGCCGCCCCGGACCTCGGGGCGGAGGCGGTCTGCGCCCGCGTGTCTGTGGCCGCCGGTGAGGTGGCGACACTCAGCGCGGCGAGCGCGAGGGCCATGACCGCTCCCGCCGTCAGCGTGTGGACGGGCCCCAGTCGTTTCATCGTTCGCTCCCCGGGGTGGTGGTTCCTGTGTCGGGTTCCGGTGGTCCCCGCGTCAGGTCTATCCCGCCGGGCCGCGCGGGTCTGTGAACTAATCCGCATATGGGGCGGCTTGAGGAGCCGGATGTTTTTCGCGGTCAGAGATCTCGGAATTAAAGCCACAAACGGTGATAATTCCGGCGCTTCGCAGATAAATCTGACTAGAGAGGTCTCGTCATCGCGGCTCTAACGTGTTGCTCTGGATGCGTACGGCTGGAACCCCGCCGTCCGGCCGACGGAGGTGATCATTTCGGCGGAACGGGGTAGTAATAAGGTCACGTGCGATTTGCCGTTGCCATACGACGGCGCGGCAGAGTGTCACGGAGACGACTGGAACGGTCCGGGGTGCTGACTCCGGGCTGAACGGGCTTCCTGCGAGGAGGTGCTGAGCGTGGCCCCGGGCCCCCACGACCCGCGCTCGCGAGAGTGGCCGGCGGACGACGACGGTGTCCACGACGACGGGACGCACGAGGGCGGATCCCCCCGCCGACAGGGCTCCCCGCCGACGATCCAGCACTCCCCACCAGGCCCCTCTGACAGCGGCCACCGAGGGTTTCCGCCGGCCTCCCCGTGGATGCTGCCCCCGTTCGCCGCCCCGACGCCGGACGACGAGGAGCATCCCAGAGCCCGCCCTGAGGGCCTGGGCGGCGAGCGCCGTCGTGCCCACACCCAGCCGTACGCGTCCCCGACGGGCCACCCCCAGACCGATCCCGTCTCGCGGTCCGCTCCCTTCGGACCCTCCGGCGCCGACCTGCCCGCCGGGCAGGAGCGCGCCTCCTCCGGCGGGCCAGAGGAGGCCGACGCCGGGCAGGGGCGCCGCAGGAGGCGGGCCGAGCGGCCCGACGTGCTGGTCGCCTCAGGGCCGCCGCGCGACCCGGGGAACGCGGGACGCGGAGAGCGCCCCGGCGAGCCGCGTGAGCCGGGCGACGGCGACTACGGAGACCTTCTCGGACCCTCGTACGCCTCGCACGAGGACGACCGCGGGGGCCGCTTCCACGAGCCGCGTGTGTCAGAGGGCGGCGGCTACGGGGACCTGCTCGGCCCGTCGCACGGGCCAGAGGACGATGATCGCGCCGATTCCTCCGAGCCTCCGCGTGAGCCGGGGAGACGCAGGCGCGGGGACCGGCCCGACGTGCTGGTCGCCTCGGGACCGCCGCGCAGGCCCGCGACCCCGCCCCCGCCGGACGAGCCGGATCCGTTTGCGACCCCCGACCCGCTCGTGACCTTGGGCCCGATCGTGACCCCTGACCCGCTCGTGACCTTGGGCCCGCCTTCCGAGGAGGACCCCTGGGCGGTACAGCCGGTACAGCCGGAGCCCCCGATGTGGGAACCGGAGTTCGAGGAGCTCGCCGTACCCGAGGAGGACGACGACTTCGAGCCGGTGCGCCGCGTCGGCCGCCCACCGGGCGGCAGGCCGGCCAGACCGGACCTGTTGGTCGCCGAGGGACCGCCGGGCAGGCGGGGGACGAACGGCGGCCGGCACCACCGCTCCACGACCGCGCCCTCCGCGCTGCGCCGCTCGAGCCCGACGAAGCGCGGGCGGGGCAGGAGCCTGGTGGTCCCGGCCGTGATGGTCGCCGTCATCGCCGCCGCGGTCGGCGGTGGCCTGGCGCTGTGGGGCTGGACGGGCGGCCCGTTCACCACCGGTCTCCAACTGGTCGGAGACGAGATCCGCTCGGGCGACGCGAACTTCGTACCGCCGTCGAACGTCGGCGGCAACGGGTCAAGCCAGGTGCTCAACGCGGTGGCCTCCGTCGGCTCCTTCATGGTGGCCGTCGGCAGCGACACCACCAGCCCGGTCCCGAGGCCGCTGTTCCTGGTCTCCCCGGACGGCGGGACAAGCTGGCAACTGGGCAAGGTGACCGGCCCGGCGGGCTACGAGAACGGGCCGACCACGGTCGGCAGGGTCGCGGGCGGCGACGGCCTCTGGCTGGCCGCGGGCAACGACCTCCTCGGCGCAGGGCGGGGCCTGTGGACCAGCTCGGACGGCTACACCTGGGCCGCCGTCGACCCGGGCAAGCTCAGCGCGTTCGCGAGCGGCGACAAGATCATGGACCTGGCCAGGACCTCCTCCGGCTTCGTCGCGGTCGGCACGACCGTGCTCCAGGACGGCACCGTCGGGGCCGTCGCCTGGATCTCGCCGGACGGGCAGAGCTGGGAGCGGGTCGAGACCGGGAAGATCGGCACGCCGGACAAGGTCAGGGGACTCAAGGCGGTCGTCGCCAAGGGTGACTCCGTGGTCGCGCTCGGCGATCCCCCCCAGGGCGGGTCCGCCTCCGTCGTCCTGCGTTCCGCGGACGGGGGCAGAACCTGGCTGCGGGCCGGTCCCGCGCCCGCGGGTGTCATGCCCGAGGCGGGCGCGCTGGCGGTCGCCTCGGGCGGGTTCGTGCTCGTCCCGACCCAGCAGCGCAGCGAGAAGGGCGACGTCGACGTCTACTGCTCCACCGAGGGCGTCGACTGGAGCCGGTGCGGCGCCATCACCGGCCTGGCCCGTGAGGGTTCAGGGGTCAGGCGGCTGGCCTCCTCAGGCGCGGGAGTCGCCGCGGTCGCCGAGTCCGGCTTCGAGCGCTACGCCGTGTACACCAGCGACGACGGCCGCGACTGGCGCAAGACCACCGACCTCGGCGATGTGCCGGGCTCGCTGCGGGCCCTGGCCATCTCCGATGACGGCACACTCGTCGTCGGCGGGGACGAGCGCGCCGCCGACGTGGACAACCGCCTGGTCCTCATCACCGCCCCCGAGGGAGGCCAGGCCAGGCCGGTCGCACTCGACCGGATCGACGGCCTCGCCAGGGCCGCCCGCGACACGGCCAGGGTGGCCTCGGGCGGCGGCGGGTTCGTCGCCGTCGGCGCGGTCTCCGGCGACGCGGGCATCTGGACCAGCGCGGACGGCCAGAACTGGAAGGCCGGCGGTCCCGAGCAGGCCCTCGGAGGCTCGTGGCGGCAGGCCCTCAGCGACGTCGCACAGAGCAAGCGGGGCTGGCTGGCCGTCGGCAGCACCATGACCGACGCCTCGTCGACGGGGCCGCTGCTCGTCACCTCGGCCGACGGCAGGAACTGGCGCCGGGTTCCGGCGACGGGCCCCCTCGCCCCCGGGGCTGAGCACGACTTCCTCGCGCCACACGCGGTCACGGCGGGCCCGGCGGGTTACGTCCTGGCCGGTGAGGACCGGGGCCCGTCAGGCACCGTCCCGGTCCTGTGGTTCACCTCCGACCTCAAGCGCTACACCCGGGCGACGAAACTCCCCGCGGGAGGCGGCGGGGTGCGCCTCTACGACGTCTCCACCACCTCGTCCGGATACGTCGCCGTCGGCGGCATGGGGACGACCGAGCACGAGACCGGCGTGGTCTGGGTGTCCGCCGACGGGATCAACTGGGTCGCGCGCAAGCCCGTCCTGCCCTCAGGGGCGACGTCCGCCGGGCTGCGGCACGTGGTCTCACACGGCACCAGCATCGTCGCCGCGGGTACGGCCACCACCGCGGAAGGGCAGCGGGCCTTCGGGGCGGTGTCCGAGGACAACGGCTCCTCATGGGAGTTCTCCTGGCTGTCCGCGGACCAGGCGGCGGCCGTACAGGATCTGGCGGCGACGGCGGAGGGTGTGGTCGCCGTCGGCTGGCAGGGCGTCCCCGGCGAGGGCGACAGCGTCGCGTGGACCTCGGAGGACGGGCTGAAATGGCAGAGCCACACCCCGACCGAGGGCAGCCTGGGCGGGGAGGGCGCCCAGCGGCTCAGCGCGGTCGCGGTCTCCGGCGACCAGGTCCTCGCCCTGGGGCGGTCGACCACCTACAACAGCGACCACCTCACCCTGTGGCGCTCGACCCTGACGGCCTCCCGATGACCTCCCACGTGGCGAGGGCGTCGAGGAGACCCGGAGACAGCGGCAGCCGGCCGAGATCCTCCTCGGAGAACCAGCCCGCGTCCGCGGCATCGTCTCCGGCGGCGAGCGTGCCGCCGGAGACCTCGGCGAGATAGTCGCGGATCTCGTAGACGACGCCGCCGGGGCCGGGGCGGTCGACCACGCCCGCGAGGCCGCGGGGCGTGACCGTCAGCCCCGTCTCCTCGAGCACCTCGCGGACCAGTGCCTCGGCGTCCGACTCGCCCGGCTCGACCCGGCCGCCGGGAATGGACCACAGGCCCTGGCCCGGCGGGCGGCCACGCCGGATGAGGAGCATCCGCCCGACATGGTCACGGACTATCGCTCCGACACAATTTACGCGCACATGAACAAGATTACGGCTGCATAACGAGAAGCGCCCTTGACGAACGGGGCACGAACAAAGCACCGTGGGTAGGCGTGAGAGCCGAGCCCATCTGCCCGCGCTGTTTCGGCCCGCTCCGCCCGCCCAGTGCCTGGTCGAGCGCCTGGCGGTGCGGACCGCACGGTGACGTCCTGCCGCTGCAGCCGCCAAGACGCCCCTCCGCCGCCGCGGTCGAGGCCCTCGGCAAGAGCGCCAGGGTTCCGATCTGGCTGCCGTGGCCCCTGCCACAGGGCTGGCTGGTGACAGGGTTCGCCGAGGCGGGGGACGAGCGCAGCGGCGTCAGGGGCACCGTGGTCGCGCTCTCCGGCCCATCGCTGACCCACGGACCCGCCGACATGCTGATCATCGCGGAGGAGCCAGGTGTGGGGCTCGGCTCCGGATACGCCGGGCTTCCCGCAACCGATCCCGGCGAGGGGTTCGGCGAGGGGCCGCCGCACGCCAAGGTCGACATCATGGGCCACCCAACCCCGCTGTGGTGCGTCGGCGCGGAGCCCGACAGGGCTGTCTACGCGGGTGAGGCCCTGGGCAACTGGCTGTGGGCGGTCATCTGGCCCGCCGAGGCGGGATACCTGATGACGCTCGCCGAGCTCTCGCTGCGCGACCTGCGAGACGAGAACCAGGCCTTCGACCTGCCGCTGGGAGCGTTCTCCCCCCGCCTGGGCGACGACGGCTCCTGACCCGCTCGCGCGGCACCCCGTAGCCCGCATCCCGCACCCGACACTCCGGCTCGTCGCCGTCCTCGGTCATCCGTCCGTGCCCGGTGCCGCGGCCGTCACGTGTCGTCGATCATCCGTTCGCGCTCCGGGCCGGCCGTCGCGGCGGTTCGTCGGCCGCCCGTGCCCTCGGACGGCGATTCCGCGCCATCGATCGCCCGTCCGTGCCAAGTGCTTCCGCCCCTCCGGTGACTCCGCGCGACGAACGACATCCGTATTCGGCGCTATCGTTACTCTGCGCGATAGAGGGGTCCGGCCTGACGCGGGTGTGCCCCTCACTTGAGGGTCGGGGGAAACGGGTGTTCGACGTCCAGTTCTTCGTCGAGGCGTTCGTCACGATGTTCGTCATCATGGACCCGCCCGGGATCATCCCGCTCTTCCTCGCCTACACCGGTGGCCGTACGGCCCGCGAGCGCAGGCGGATCGCCTGGCAGGCTCCCATCGTCGCCTTCTGTCTCATCGTGATCTTCGCCGTCTTCGGCAGGGCCATCCTGGGATACCTGCATGTCGAGGTCGCGGCCATGCAGATCGCCGGTGGCCTGCTGCTCCTGCTGGTCGCCCTGCAGCTGCTCACGGGCGAGACCGAACCCCCGGCCAACGCCGTGAAGTCCAACGTCAACGTCGCGCTCGTCCCGCTCGGCACCCCGCTGCTCGCCGGGCCGGGCGCGATCGTCGCCACGATCGTCTTCGCCCAGCAGGCCGGGCGCAAGGAAGGCGGCATCCTCGCCCTCGCCCTGGCCATCGCGGCCGTGCACCTCCTGCTGTGGGTGTTCATGCGCTTCTCCGTCACCGTCATCAGGGTGATCAAGGAGAACGGCGTCGAGCTCATCACCCGCGTCTCGGGCCTGCTGCTGTCCGCCCTCGCCGTACAGCTCATCATCACCGCGATCCGCACCCTGGTAGGAGCGGGCGGTTAGTGCGGCGCCCCGAACTTCCAACGCCCAAAAGTCAAAACGAGCCCCATTTCTGGTCCTGGTTTTGGCATGGGCGCACCACTGTCCAGGACTGGGTTTGGCGTGGACGCGCCGGTGTCCGGGCTGGGACCCGTCCCGCCCTTGGGTGGTGGGGACTGGCGCCGGCGCGGAAGCGCTCAAGCCCGCGACGCCGCCAGGCGTCGCCATCAGCACAGCCCGGTGACGCGAAGCGTCGCCAATAAAAGCAGTAAAGTTCGGAAGCGTGACAGCGCGTATCGAACGAGTGGTGACCGAGGGCGTCGTCGATGTCGACGGCGTCGAACACAAGGTCGAGAACAATACCTGGATCCTGGGTGACGATGAGGAGGTCATCGTCATCGACCCCGCGCGCGACGCGGAGCGGATCCTGGAGAAGGTCGGCGAGCGCGAGGTGCTGGCGGTCGTCTGCACCCATGGCCTGCCCGACCATGTGGGTGCGGCCATCGAGGTGGCGGCACGCGACGAGGCCGTGGTCGCGCTCCACCCGAAGGACCGGCCGCTGTGGCGGCTGACCTGGTCGGAGACCTGGCCGGACATCGACATGGAGGACGAGGGCCTGTTCGGCGTCGCGGACGTCCAGCTTGAGGTCCTGTCGACCCCCGGTGTCTCGCAGGGAGGCGTCTCGCTGTACTGCGAGGCCCTCGACGCGGTTTTCACCGGCAAGTCCCTGCAGGCCGACGGTCCCGGCAAGATCGGTGGAGAGTACCCCGCGCTGGCCGACCAGCTCACCGCGATCGGCGGCAGGCTGTTCACCCTGCCGCACCACACCCGTGTGCTGCCCGCGCACGGCGAGGAGAGCACCATCGGTGATCTGGAGCCGCAGTTCGACGCATGGCTCTCCGGGTCGCTGACCCGCGGTGCGGCCGAGCAGCACGAGAGTCCGCTGAGCGACGGGACGAAGGCCGCCGGAATCCGGATCAACCTCCACGACGAGTAGTCCTTTTTATGGACCAGCTGCCCCTGGAGGGCATGCCGCGGCGGCTGTACTCGTGCACGCCGTCGCGGTTGAACACCTGGCTGGACTGCCCGAGGCGCTACCGGTTCACCTACCTGGACCGGCCGTCGCCGCAGAAGGGGCCGCCGTGGGCGCACAACAGCGTCGGCGTCAGCGTGCACAACGCGCTGGCGGCCTGGTGGCGGGAGCCGTACGACCGGCGGACTCCCGCGATGGCGGGGATCCTGCTCGCCAACGGGTGGATCGGCGAGGGGTTCCGCGACGCGGAGCAGTCAACCGCCTGGCGGGACCGAGCTCGTGAGATGGTCGTCGGATACACCGCCTCGCTCGATCCCTCCGACGAGCCGGTCGGCGTGGAGCGCACCGTCGCCACCAGGACGTCCGTCATCGCCGTCTCGGGGCGCATCGACCGACTCGACCAGCGCGGTGACGAGCTGGTCGTGGTCGACTACAAGACGGGCCGCCGCCCCCTCACCGCCGATGACGTGCGCTCCTCACTCGCGCTCGCCGTTTACGCCGTCGCCTCGTCCCGGGTGATGCGTCGCCCGTGCCACCGGGTCGAGCTCCACCACCTGCCGACCGGCTCGATCGTGGAGTGGGAACACACCGACGAGTCCCTTTCGCGGCACCTGGAGCGCGCGGAGGCGATCGCGATCGAGGCCTCCGAGGCCGACGACGCCTACCGGGACTGGGCGGGCGTCGCCCCCAGAGGCTCCCGTACGGCGCAGCCCGCGGGCACGGAGCGCAGGCCGCCCGCCGTTCCGCCCCGGGTCGATGAGCTTTTCCCGCCCAGAACCGGTCCGCTCTGCTCCTGGTGCGACTTCCGCAGGCACTGCAGGGAAGGCCAGGAGGCCGCCGGCGACCGCCGGCCATGGGACGGCCTCGCCGACGCCTGAGGGATGACCTCGCCGACGCTCGGGAGACGGCTCTCCCGAGGCGGATGTCTGAGGCATGGATGTCTGAGGCATGGATGTCTGGGGCACGGATGTCCGGAACATGGCGTTCAGGGCACGACGCTTTCATTGACGCGACGTCGCGCACCCCAGATTCATCGGATGAAAGATGTGTCAAAAGTGGTAGATTATTATATTTGTGGCCAATAACGGGAAATAGGTCCGACGTAATTGCTGCAAACCATTGACGAAAGTGGTGATATCGGGTCATAACGGTTGTGACCCAAAACCGCGCGTCACATGGAAGGCGGGTGCACGTTCATGGCGGAATCCAAGGAACAGAGCGCGAAACAACCCCTCCGGACCCACGGCAAGCAGGTGAAGAGCCGGGGCGAGGAGACGACCTGGCACAAGCCCGGCTACCAGGTCGTCGAGGCGTCGATGGAGATGTCGGCGTACTTCCTGGCGACCAGGTAAGCGAGGGGGGACTCACGCCATGCGACTGCGCATTCTCGGCACCGCCGCAGGCGGTGGCGTCCCCCAATGGAACTGTGCGTGCCCCGGATGCGCCGGGGCACGCACGAACCCCGGATGGCGGCGGAGCCACGCGTCGCTGGCCGTCGAGGACCACATCGTCAACGCCACCCCCGACATCGCCGAGCACATCGAGGCGTGCGAATGGCTTCGTCCCATTCCCGCCGCCTCCCCGAGCGCCTCCGGCCCGGTTAGCGCAGACGCCCAGGATCCCGCTGACAGCCCCATCTCCGGCCCCGTTTCCGGTCCCGGGCGGACGCGTGTCATGCGCGTGATCCTCACCGACGCGGAGCTCGACCACACGCTGGGGCTGCCCCGGCTGCGCGAGGCCGACGAACTGGAGATCGTCGCCACGGCCACGGTCAGGGAGGCGCTCACGCGCGGGCTCAGGCTGCAGGAGGTGCTCTCCCCCTACGCCGACCTCCGCTGGCGCGACCTGCCGCAGGACGGCTCCGTGTCCCTCACGGGCGGGGTGCGTGTCCAGGCGGTCCCGGTTTCCGATAAGCGGCCCCGCTACGCGGCCGCAGAGGCGTCCGCCTCCGGCTGGGTGGTCGCCCTGCGGTTCACCGACCCGGTAACCGGCGGGACGTGCCTGTACGCCCCCGCCTTCGGTGTCTGGTCCGCCGCGCTCGAGGAGGCCATGGCCGAGGCCGACTGCGTGATCGTCGACGGCACTTTCTGGGACGACGAGGAGCCCCGCCGTACCGGGATCTCCTCCCGCACCGCGACCGAGATGGGGCACCTGCCCATCGAGGCGACGGCCGAACGGCTCGCCCGGCTTCCCGGGCGGTGTCTCTACACGCATCTGAACAACACCAACCCCCTCGTCGATCCGGATGCGCCCCAGCACAAGAGGCTGGCCGAACTGGGCGTCGAGGTTGCCGCCGACGGAATGGTGATCGAGCTTTGAACGCCGAATCCTGGACACCCGCCGAGTTCGAGGCCCACCTGCGGGCCGTGCCCGAGGCGCGTTACCACCACCTCCACCCCTTCAACGTGCGCATGCACGCCGGAGAGCTGACTCCGGAGGAGATCCGCCGGTGGATCCTGAACCGCTTCCACTACCAGCGGCACATCCCGATCAAGGACGCGCTCATCCTCGCCAAGCTTGAGACGTCCGAACTGCGCCGCATGTGGATCCGCCGCATCCAGGACCACGACGGCAGGCGCGCGGGCGAGGGCGGCATCGAGCGCTGGCTCCGCCTGGGCGAGGCCGCGGGCCTGGACCGCAAGGACCTGCTCTCCGGGGAGGGCGTCCTGCCCGGTGTACGGCTCGCAGTCGAGGGATATGTGAACCTCTGCAGGCTGGGAACGCCCCTCGAGGCCGTCGCCGCGTCGCTGACCGAGCTGTTCGCACCCGACATCATGCGGACCAGGATCGACGCCTTCGAACGGCACTACACCTGGCTCGACTCGGACGGGCTGCAGTACTTCAGGGGCAGGATCAGCCAGGGAAGGCAGGACAGCGGGGAGGCGCTCGAACTGGTCCTCGACTGGGCGCGCGGACGGGCGGAGCAGGAGCGGGCCGTGGCCGCGCTCTCCTACAAGTGCGACGTGCTGTGGGCGCTGCTCGACGCCGTGGACCAGGCGTGAGCGGCGGGGCGGAGACGGCCCCCGGCGGGACGGGCGTCGTGACCGGTGGGGCGGAGACGGCCTCCAGCGGGACGGGCGTCGTGACCGGCGAATGGCGGCCGGCCCTCGCTCCCGCGATCATCCTGCGGCACGACCCGGTGCGCGGTGCGGACCTGCTGGTCATGCCGGAGCGGATCGTGCTGCTGAAGGGCGAGGCCGCGGCCGTGCTGCGTTTGTGTGACGGTGCCAGGACCGTGGCGGAGATCGTCGGCGAGCTGCGCGACGGCTTCCCCGGGGCGCCGGTCGCCGACGACGTCGCCGAGTTCCTCGGCCAGGTGCGTGCCGAGGGGTGGGTGCGATGAGCGACCCGACCAGCACGGGTGGGCCGACCGCGCCGGATGACCGGGTGATCCCGGATGAGCCGGTTACGGCGGGTGCTCCCGGGGTCGCGGGCGAGCGGTCCGCCGTATCGGGGGATCCGGGGACCGCGGGCGAGTCGTCTGCCGTACCGGGGAGTCGTGGGACCGCGGGTGAGCGGTCCGCCGTACCGGGAGATCGTGGTGCCGCGGGCGAGCCCGCGCCGCCGTGGGCCATGCTTGCCGAACTCACGCACGGCTGCCCGCTGCACTGCCCCTACTGCTCGAACCCGGTCGGCCTCATCCCGCGTTCCCGCGAACTGGCCACCGCCGACTGGGTGCGGGTCATGGAGGAGGCGGCCGCCCTCGGGGTCGTCCACGCCCACCTGTCGGGCGGCGAGCCGCTGCTCCGCGCCGACCTGACGGAGATCACGGCCGCCGCGGCGCGCGCCGGGATCTACACCCAGCTCGTGACCAGCGGTGTCGGGCTCGACCAGGCGCGGCTCGCCGAGCTGGTCGAGGCGGGGCTGCACAGCGTCCAGCTCTCGGTGCAGGACGCGACGGCCGCGGCGTCCGACCTCATCGCCGGAACCCGTTCTTTCGCCGCGAAGGAGCGGGCTGCGGAGCTGGTCCGCGAGGCCGGGCTGCCGCTTGGCCTCAACGTCGTGCTCCACCGGCGCAACCTCGACTCCATCGAGGGAATCGTTGAGCTGGCCGTCGCCTGGGGCGCCGAGCGCGTCGAGCTGGCCAACACCCAGTTCTACGGCTGGGCGCTGCGCAACCGGCGCGCGTTGCTGCCCACCCGAGACCAGCTCGCCCGCGCCAGGGAGAGCGTCGAGCAGCTGCGCGAACGGGTCAAGGGCGTCGAGCTGATCTGGGTCGTCCCCGACTACTTCGACGGCGTGCCGAAACCGTGCATGGGCGGCTGGGGGGCGATCTCGCTGACCGTCGGTCCCGACGGCTCCGTGCTTCCCTGCCCCGCCGCCTACGACCTGCCGCTGGAGTTCCCGAACGTCCGTGAGCACTCGCTGGCGTGGATCTGGGAGCGATCGCAGGCCTTCGACGCCTACCGGGGCACGGCCTGGATGAGCGATCCCTGCATGAGCTGCTCACGCCGTGACGTCGACTTCGGCGGCTGCCGCTGCCAGGCGTACGCGCTCACCGGTGATGCGCGCCGTACGGACCCGGCGTGCAAGCTCTCACCCGACCACCACCTGATCACCGAGCTGGTCGAGTCCGCAGGCGAAGGAGAACTGGTCTACCGACGCCCCGAACGCCCCGCACGCTCCCCAGCCCACTCCTGACCCGCCCCCTCAGCTGCGCAGTCGTGACTCCGCCGCGTTCCAGAAGCGGATGAGCGCCGCCGCCGTCGTCTCTGGCGCCTCGACCGCGGGAGAGTGGGCGGCGCCGGGGACGACCACGCATTCGGCGTTCAGTCTGTCGGCCATCTCGGCCTGTGTCTCCGGCGGCCAGCCGTCGTCGTGCTCGCCGAACAGGACCAGGATCGCGACGCCGACCTGGGTGAGTTCGTCACAGCGGTCGGGGGCGGAGAGCACCTCCCTGGTCATCATGGACATCCCGGTCGGGGAGTTGGAGAAGAGGCGCTTGCGCAGGAACGCCACGATTTCATCGGGCACCCCGGAGGCCAGCGCCTCGGGCTCCAGCCGGGTGTCCCACATCTGCTCGAGGCCCGCCTCGGGAAGGCTGTCCAGCATGGCCCGGCCCGCGTGCTCCCTGGGGCCGACGATCGCGGCGGGTCCGGTGCTCATCATCGTGTAGGACGCGAACTTGGTGCGGCCGTCGATGACCGCCTCCCGGGTGACCAGCCCGCCGAAGGAATGCCCGACCAGGTGGATGGGCTCGCCCTTGCCGATCAGCTGTGCCAGCACGTCGACGTCGTTGCCGAGCGCCGCGCGAGTGTAGGCCTGGGGGTCCTCGGGGCCGCTTGTTTCGAACTGCCCCCGCATGTCGATCGCGACGACCTGGCGGCCCGACTGGGCGAGCGTCTGCAGGACCGCGATGAAGTCTTCCTTACTACCGGTGAGACCAGGCACCAGCAGGGCGGGCCAGCGTTCGGCGATGCCGCTGCCCGGCATCGCCTCCAACACGGAGAACGCGCCAACCGCCGTTTCCAACCGGCGGACGCGGACGCCTGGAGGCAGGGTCAGAAATCGCGGCGTACTCACGTGGCCCCACGATACCTCTCTTGGTGACATGACTCCGCGCGTCTTGGGGCGTGCGTCCCAGGACGCGAAAAGGGGCGCCACCATCACGGTCGCGCCCCTTTCCTCATGGTACGGCTAGCCCTGGCGGCGGGGACCCCGCTGCTGGCCCCTGACCTGCGGGCGGCGACGGCTCTGCATCCGCTCGGAGGCCGCGGACGGCGCGATCTCGTCGTCGTCGGTCGCCAGGTCCGGCGACTGGAAGATCACCGCGAACGGGCTGGGCGGGATGATCTTCTCCGGCTGGGGGCCGGGCGCGGGCGCCTCGGCGGCCTGCTCGTCCTCCCAGTGGTCCGGCTCGTCATCCCACAGCGGAACCTCGGCAACCGGCTCACGCCTGCGGCGCGGCCTTTCTGCCTCCCCGGTCGCGGGCTCCCTGTGAGCCTGGACCGTCTCCTCCTCGGTGAGGCTCACCTCGGGGTTCAGCCCTGCCTTCCGGGACCGGCCCCTGCGGGACGCGGTCTCGGCGGGCCGGTCGTCACGGATGTCCTTGCGGGGCGTCACATCCACGTCCACCTCCAGCTCGGCGGGTTCGACGATCGGGCTCTGGACCTCCTGCGCCGCGATCGGCGCCGGGGTCTCCTCGACGATGCGGCCCCCCCGTGAACGGTGACGCCTTGGCTCCTCTGCCTGCGGTGCCTCGGTGACGGCCGTCTCCACCGCTTCGACTGCTCTCACGGTCTCCACGGTCTCCGCCTCCGCGCCGGTCCGGCCGCCGCGGGTGCGGCGCCTTTCCCTGGGAGTGCGGGCGGGACGCTCACGGCGCTCCTCCCGCTCCTCGTCGCGACCCCTGCGGGGACCGCGCGAGCGGATGCGGCCCGTCTCGCCGAGATCCTCGACCTCTTCGGCCGCCAGACCCGCCCTGGACCGATTGGCATGCGGTAGCACGCCCTTCGTGCCCTCGGGGATGCCCAGCGCGCTGAAAATGTGCGGGGAGGTCGAGTAGGTCTCGACCGGCTCGGCGAAGTCGAGCGAGAGCGCGTTGTTGATGACCTTCCAGCGAGTGAGGTCCTCCCACTCCACGAAGGTCACCGCGACGCCGGTCTTGCCCGCCCTGCCCGTGCGCCCGATCCGGTGCACGTAGGCCTTCTCGTCCTGCGGGCAGTCGTAGTTGACGACGTGGGTGACGTCGTCGACGTCGATGCCGCGCGCCGCGACGTCGGTCGCGACCAGGACGTCGATCTTGCCGTTCCTGAAGGCGCGCAGAGCCTGCTCACGCTGGCCCTGACCGAGGTCTCCGTGGACGGCCGCGGCGGCGAAGCCGCGCTCCTTGAGTTGCTCGACGACCATGTCGCAGGCGCGCTTGGTCTCACAGAAGATCATCGTGAGTCCGCGCCCCTCGCACTGGAGCAGACGACCCACGATCTCGATCTTGTCCATCCGGTGCGCGCGCCAGACGAACTGGGTCGTCTGCGGTGTCGCCTCGGCCTCGGCGTCGTTGTTCTCCGCCCGCACGTGCGTCGGACGGTTGAGGTAACGCCGGGACAGCGCGACGATCTCGCCCGGCAGCGTCGCGGAGAACAGCATCGTCTGCCGCTTGGCCGGGATGAGCTTGATGATGCGCTCGATGTCGGGCAGGAAGCCCAGGTCGAGCATGCGGTCTGCCTCGTCGAGGACGAGCGCGTCGATCTGGCCGAGGTCGAGGTGCTTCTGCTTGACCAGGTCGAGCAGGCGGCCGGGAGTGCCGACGATCACGTCGACGCCCTGCTTGAGCGCCTCGATCTGGGGTTCGTACGCGCGCCCGCCGTACACGGTGAGAATCCGTGAGCCGAGCTTGCCCGCGGCCGTCACCAGGTCCTCGGTGACCTGTACGGCCAGCTCACGGGTCGGCACGACGACCAGCCCGCGGGGCTTCTTGCGGTTCTTCCTGGGCTTGCCGACACGCTGCAGCATCGCCACGCCGAAGGCGTAGGTCTTGCCGGTGCCGGTTCGTGCCTGGCCGATGATGTCCTGGCCGTTCAGGGCCAGGGGAAGGGCCATTTCCTGGATCGGAAACGGCGTGGTGATGCCCTCGGTCTCGAGGGCGTCTGCGATCTCTGGTGTGACTCCGAGGTCTCGGAACGTCGTCAGCTTGGCCTGCCTAATCTCCGTTGAAGGCAGTCCTGCCGGGACCACGGGCGCAAAAGTTTCCCCGTGCCGTGTCCTCGCGGAAGGGCTAGCCCTCTCAATGCCATCAGCGACCGCTGCGGCGTCATGCCGACTTTGGGGGCTTCCAGGAGCAGATCTCCTGGATTAACACAGGGCGGTCGCACTTTCACAGAGCAGTGTACTCGATACCACAACGCGGAACCGATTTCTTAGTATTCCAGCTGAATCGGCAGGCGCCGCAACTCATAGGCTGCCTGCATGAGTGATTCCCCTCCCGGCGTCGCCGACCTGCTCGGAGTGCTCGCCTACGCCGAGCTGACCGCGTTCCTCAGACTGGCCGAGGACGCCACCCGGCATGCCCCGACACTGACCGACAGGGCCGCGCTCGGCGACCTGGCCGCGACCGAGTACGCCCACTTCCGCCTTCTTCATGACAGGATCGCCTCGCTCGGGGTCGACCCGGAGGAGGCGATGGCTCCCTTCGTCAAGCCGCTGGACGCCTGGCACGCCCAGACATCGCCGGGAGACTGGCTCGAGGCCCTGGTCAAGGCCTATGTCGGCACGGGGATCGCGCTCGACTTCTACCGGGAGGCGGCCGCCCACGTGGACGAGGAGACGCGCGCGCTCGTCGACGAGGTGCTCGTGGACGAGGGACGCTCCCAGTTCGCGGTCGACCGCGTCGGCACGGCGATCAGGGCGGACCCCAGGCAGGCGGGACGGCTCGCCCTGTGGGCCAGGCGGCTGGTCGGTGAGGCGCTGAGCCAGGGGCAGCACGTGGTGACCGCCAGGCCCGAGCTCGCCGCGCTGTTGGTCGAGGCGGCGGGGGAGGACATCACCCGGATGTTCGGCAGGCTCACCGAGGCGCACGGCAAGCGGATGGCCGCGCTCGGCCTGACCCCCGGTCCCTGAGAATGTGGCCGTGCTCGGTCTGACCCCTCCCTGAGGGGGGTCGCGTTCGGCCTGCCCCCGGTCCCTGAGGGTTTCGTGTCCCGGGCCCGGGGGCCCGGGACCGCAGTGGGCGACGCGGGCGGGCGGAGAGTGAAGCGTCCCGGTGAGACCCGCGCGTCGGGGCACCAAACGGTTGTACCGTGCGAGGCATGAGGGCCTCGCGCCGCTACGGCAGTTCCTTGACGAGATGTGGACCGAATCTCTGGACGTCGCGTCCGGTGTTGCGCAGGGGGAGCACCGACTGTCCGGCGATCCCCGCGGAGGGGCATCCCGCCCGCAGAGCCCGCCGCCCGCGTGGCTGCGGGCTCGGGGAACGGGACGAATGCCCCGGTGGGTGCTGAGACGTCGCCGAAGCCGGCGGGTGTCACGGCCTGCGGTCGCCGGAAGCGGGTGACGTCACGGTGTGGCGGGTCCGAGGACGGGCGACGGGCTCACCGGGTTTCCTGAACGGCCGGTCCACGGGCCGCGCCATGGTCGATGTGGGGGCACGACCTGGCGCGAGCCGTATCGGGACCGTCAGAGAGTGCCGCCGAACCCGACGGGGCGTGTCTCCTCTTCGCCGATCTCGATGAAGCCGAGTGAGATGATCGGGACGATGACCCTGCGGCCCTTGCTGTCGGTGATGGAGAAGATTCCACGGTCGGCGGCGAGGGCCTTGCCGAGCTCCTCCTCGACCTGGTCGGCCGAGAGGTCCGTCTCCACCACGAGCTCACGATGCACCGAGCGCACACCGATCTTGATTTCCATGTTGCTCCCTTTCGACGAGGGTTGCTCGTCCCATGGTCGCCCCATCGGGGGCACGACGCGCCGGTTGATCGCGTCAAGCGAACAGCCGGATCAGTGATCGGTGGTCGTCCGGGGGAATCCGGAGATGCCACGCCAGGACAGACGGGCGATGAGCTGGGTCGCGGCGTCCTTGGGAATGGAGCCGTTGCTGCTGATCCAGTATCGCGCGCTGACCTCGGCCATGCCGACCAGGCCGACGCCGAGCAGGCGGGCCTCGTCGCTGGAGCAGCCGGTGTCCTCCTGGATCACCTGGCTGATCATCTCGGCGCTCTCGCGCAGGTTGCGCTCGATGCGCTGGCGGACCGGGGCGACGTTGCGCAGGTCGGACTCGAAGACCAGGCGAAAGGCCTCGCCCTGGCCGGAGACGAAGTCGAAGAAGGCGCCGATCGCGGCCTGGACGCGCTGTTTGTTGTCCGTGGTCGAGGCGAGGGCGTCGCGGCAGCGGGCGATCATGTCGTCGACGTGCAGGTCGAGCAGAGCCAGATAGAGCTCCTGCTTGCCGGGGAAGTGCTGATAGAGGACCGGCTTGCTCACTCCGGCGCGCTCGGCGATCTCGTCCATCGCCGCCGCGTGGTAACCGTTCTCGACGAACACTTCCTGTGCCGCGCTCAGCAACTGGCGGCGGCGGGCCAGTCGGGGCAGCCGGGTGCCCCGGGGCTTGGCGTCCGGGGTAGTCGTCACGGCGTTCTCCTCGCGGGTGCTCATGCTGTCTCGCAACATCCTACGCGCGGGTAATCCAGGTCAGCGATAATCCTCCTCGTCAAGGCCCACGGCGCGGCTCTGCTCCGTCGCGTCCGCCGGATTGGCGTCCTGTGGGATGTGGTCGGGCCAGTCGTCGCCGTCGTCGCGCAGGGGGCGGTGCTGCTCGGCCGCGTCCGCCTCCGGCGCCTCGATGTCGAGCTCCTCAGCGAGGGTCTCGTCGGGCTCCTCTTCCGCGCCCTCGCCACGAACATCCATCTCTGACATTCGCCCTCCCTGACCGTTCTTCGCCGCTCTTCCGCGAACGTCGGACATCGTCAGCGTACGACCTCGCACACCGCCTGCCGAGAAAGGCAGGGCATCGGATCCCCCATGGCGGGTACCTGGCCCATTGGTAAGTGTTTGCATCCACCCGGCAATATTTCCGAACGTGAGTGCGAAACTTGAGGGGAAGCTCCAAACCAGGGAGACGCCATGCGGAGCATCTGGAACGGCGCGGTCTCGTTCGGTCTGGTCACGATCCCGGTCAGGATGTACACCGCGACCGAGCAGCGCAACGTCACCTTCAACCTGGTGCACCGGGAGGACGCGGGCCGGATCAGGTTCCGCCGGTTCTGCTCCGCCTGTGAGGAGGAGGTCCCCTACTCCGACGTGGCCAAGGGATACGAACTCCCGACCGGCGACATGGTGGTGCTCGACGGTGACGACTTCGAGGACCTGCCGCTGTCCACCTCGCACCGGATCGAGGTCCTCCAGTTCAGTCCTGTGAGCCAGATCGACCCGATCCTGCTGGGCAGGTCCTACTACCTGGAGCCCGAACCGGGGGCCGCCGGGCCGTACACCCTGCTGCGCGACGCGCTCGAACGCTCGGGGCGGGTGGGGATCGTGAAGGTCGCGCTGCGGCAGCGCGAGTCGCTCGCGGCGCTGCGCGTCAGGGACGGGGTCTTCGTGCTGGAGACCATGCTTTGGCCCGACGAGGTGCGTCCCGCCGACTTCGCGTTCCTTGAGGAGGAGGCTGAGGTCAGGCCACAGGAGCTGAGGATGGCCGAGTCGCTGATCGAGAGCATGGTCGCCGACTTCGACCCCTCGCGCTACCGCGACGCCTATCGGGAGGCGCTTCAGGAGGTCATCGAGGCGAAGGTCGCGGGAAGGGAGGTCGTCTCCACGGGGCCGCCGCCTGAGCAGGGGCCGACCGCCGACCTGATGGCCGCGCTGCGGGCCAGCGTCGAGGCCGCCAAGCGAGAACGTCCCGCCTCCCGTGACGCCGGGCGGGAGCCTCCCGCCGTGTCCCGGGGGGACAGGGGCGCTGCAGCGGGGGCGGGCCGTGACGCCGGGTCCGGGGGAAAGGGCGGCGGGCGGGAAAAGCCCCCGGGAGGAAGAAGGGCGCCCCGTACGGCGTGAAAGGCCGCGCGAGAAAGCTGTCCGCGCACGGCGAGGGCCCCGGGGACTTCGAGAGTCCCCGGGGCCTTCGCCGAATTTCCGCGAGAATCACATTTCACGTTTATCCGGAAAGCGAAGTTTAGAGTTCGGCTCCCGAGTGCCCGCGTTCCCTTTTCGGCCTTTGCTCTCCGTGGAGAAACGTGGTCGTGGTGAACGCGGGCACCGTGCCCCTCCGCCATGGGCCAGGAGCTTGTCGCGACCGTGAATCCGGATGCGCGCGGTCAGGTGGTGCGGCCGCGCGCCGCGGTCAGGGTAGAGCGCGTCCCGGTTCGTCGGTCAGACGTCCCGAGAGTTACTGGAGCGCACCGCGCTCCCGCTCGTGCTCCCTCTCGTTGTCGTTGTCGTTGTCGTTGCGGTTCCGTGCGGCGCCGCCGCCACCGCCACCGCCACCGCCGGCGCCGACGTTGTTGGTGTTGATGATGACGAGCCTGCGGTGGTTGCGCCTGCAGTTGCGGCCCCAGCCGCCGCCCCAGCCCCAGCCGTGCCGACGCCAGCCGCAGCCGCCGCCGCTGACGAAGCCGATGCTGGTCTGGAAGCCGGAGACGACGGTGCCGGCGCTGGCGCCGGTCGCCGTGGTCGCCGCGCCCAGGGCGACAACTCCGCCCGACAGTGCGGTGCTGATCGCGAGCCCTGCCAGAACGCTCTTGAACTTGGGCATTGCGTTTCCCCCTTGAAAGGATCGGTTGCCCCTGCTCTCAACATTTTCCGGAGTAGTTGGAAAATGTCCCGGATGGCCGTTAATGGGTCATCCTTCGCACTCTTGATTTCCGCCGGTGTCGGGCAGTAAACGATGATCGGCGGCTTTTACCCTCTCCTTATCTCTTTATTGACGACGTTGGACTCTTATTAATTGTTTTGATGCGATAAGTCTTTAATGTCGCTTTTGTGGGCATGTTGTACGGCGGGGAGCTATCGTCAGAACGGAGGACGAACAAGGGGGGAAGCGTGGTTGCCGAGCCGATTCCGAGCTGGCCGGGAGAGATGGTCGACCTGTCGGTTGACCAGGGGAACCAGGGGAAACAGCGTGTCCACGTGCGGTCGACCCCGCACGGGTCCACGGAGTCACCCAGGGAGACCGCCGTCTACGTGCACGGTCTGGCGGGCTCGGCGACCAACTGGACCGACCTGATGGGCGAGCTGTCCGACGTGGTCATCGGCCACGCGATCGACCTGCCGGGCGCCGGGCACTCGCCGGAGCCGCCCGACGGCGACTACTCCGTCGCCGCCCACGCCAGAACCGTCGTCGCGCTGATCGAACGCGTCTCGGACACTCCGGTGCACCTGTTCGGTAACTCCCTCGGCGGGGCGGTCTCCGTGCGGGTCGCCGCGGCCAGGCCCGACTTGGTCCGCTCGCTCACGCTCGTCTCCCCGGCCCTGCCCGACCTGCTTCCCCGGTACGGCCCCGCGCGGGTGGCCCTGTCCGCCGTGCCCAGGCTGGGTGAGTGGGTCGCCGACCGGCTGCGGGCCGTGCCCGCCGAGCGCAGGCTCAACGCCACGCTCGGTCTGTGCTACGCCGATCTCGACAGGATCCACCCGACGCGGCTCAGGGAGGCGCAGGAGGAACTGCGACGCAGGGACGGCCTGCCGTACGCCGCGGGCGCGATGATCGGCTCGGCGCGCGGCATCGTGGCCGAGTACTTCAGGCGTGGGGAGGAGAACCTGTGGCACCAGGCGGCTCTGGTCCTCGCGCCGACGCTGGTGATCCACGGCCGCCACGACCGGCTCGTCAATCCGCGGATGGCCGCCCGAGCGGGGCGGACGTTCCCGCACGTCAGGCTGGTGCTGCTGCCGGACGCCGGGCACGTGGCGCAGATGGAACTGCCCGGCAGGGTCGCCAGGGAGGCCCGCCGCCTGATCGCCGAGACTGCCCTTGTCCCGATTGGGGAATGAGCGGGGCACCAGACTAGGTTGTGAGTGGTGCGTGCTGTGCTAGCCGTACCATCAAGACCCCCTGAAACGGGAGCAGAACTGTGTCGTTGCCACCGCTGGTAGAGCCGGCAGCCGAGCTGACCGTCGACGAGGTGCGCCGCTACTCGCGGCACCTGATCATCCCCGACGTGGGCATGGCCGGGCAGAAGCGTCTGAAGAACGCCAAGGTGCTCTGTGTGGGCGCCGGCGGCCTTGGTTCTCCCGCTCTGCTGTACCTCGCGGCCGCGGGTGTGGGAACGCTCGGCATCATCGACTTCGACGTCGTGGACGAGTCCAACCTGCAGCGTCAGGTCATCCACGGCCAGTCCGACATCGGCCGCCTGAAGGCCGAGAGCGCCGCGGCCAGCGTCAAGGAGATCAACCCGCTGGTCAACGTGATCGTCCACAACGTGGCGCTCACCACCGACAACGTCATGGAGATCTTCTCCGGCTACGACCTGATCGTGGACGGCACCGACAACTTCGCCACCCGCTACATGGTGAACGACGCGGCCGTCCTGCTCGGCAAGCCGTACGTCTGGGGTTCGATCTACCGCTTCGACGGGCAGGCCAGCGTGTTCTGGGCCGAGCACGGCCCCTGCTACCGCTGCCTCTACCCCGAGCCCCCGCCCCCCGGCATGGTCCCCTCGTGCGCCGAGGGCGGTGTGCTCGGCGTGCTGTGCGCGTCGATCGGCTCCATCCAGGTCAACGAGGCCATCAAGCTGCTCGCCGGCATCGGCGAGCCCCTGGTCGGCCGCCTGATGATCTACGACGCCCTGGAGATGAACTACCGCTCGGTCAAGGTCCGCAAGGACCCCGAGTGCGTGCTCTGCGGCAAGAACCCGACCGTCACCCAGCTCCTCGACGACTACGAGGCGTTCTGCGGAGCGGTCTCCCAGGAGGCCCAGGAGGCCGCCTCCGGGGCCACGATCACCGCGGCCGAGCTCAAGTCCCTGCAGGACGCGGGCGAGAACATCTACGTGATCGACGTCCGCGAGCCGAACGAGTACGAGATCGTCTCCATCCCCGGCGCCGTGCTCATCCCCAAGGGTGAGTTCCTCAACGGCTCCGCGCTGGAGAGGCTCCCGCAGGACAAGCGCATCGTGCTGCACTGCAAGTCCGGCGCGCGTTCCGCCGAGGTCCTGGCGATCGTCAAGAACGCCGGCTTCTCCGACGCGGTCCACGTGGGCGGCGGTGTGCTGAGCTGGATCAAGACCGTCGACCCCAGCCTGCCGACCTACTAGGGCGACCGGCGCCCGACGGCCACGCCCCGCTGAGCCAGGTGCTCCGCGGGGCGTCCGCTATTTGGGGATCAGACGGATGAGATCTCCGGTGACCGGATTAAGGTCGAGGGTGTGAACGAGGACCCAGGTCAGCGGCGGCTTGCGTGGCCGATGCTGATCATGGCGTCCACACTGGCGCTGATGTGCGCGGCCGTGGCGGGGGTCGCCTCCAGCACCGCGGTCGCCGAGCTCACACGCGGCCCCGACCGGGCGGAGCTCGACCGGGCCGCCGCGACCGAGATGGCCGGGCGCTGGCTCTCCTGGCCCGCTGAGCGGATCTTCCCCGAGAGCATCGGCTACGCGGCCGAGCAGGGCGGCGAGGAGCGGGCGCGCCGGGTGGGCATCTCGCCGCAGACGCGGTGCGACAGGGCCGTTGACCCCGGGCTGCGCGAGGTGCTGCGCGGGGCGGGCTGCCGGGGGATCCTGCGCGCCACCTATCTCGACGCGCTCCAGGGAGTCGTCGTCACCGTCGGCGTCGCGGCCTTCGCGCGGGAGGAGGACGCCGCCACGGCCAAGGCCGCGCTGCCCAGGACGGGACGCCCCTCGCCGGGCCTGCGGGCGCTGGGTTTCCGGGGCACGGTCACCGACCGGTTCACCGCGGAGGGCAGGCAGGGCAGCCTGGTACGGCAGGCGGGGCCGTACGTGGTGATGACGACGGTCGGCCAGGTCGACGGCAGGCCGGGGAAGGCCGTCGGGGAGCAGCGGCCGACCATCTTCGCCTTCACCGGCGACATCGCCGACCGGATCCTCGCCGCCCTGTCGACCCCAGCACGACCCGTCTGCGGCTCGGGACAGTGGCGATGCTGAGAAGAAGGGCGGCCCCAAGGGGCGCCGTCGCGCTCGCCCTCGTCGCGCTCTGGCTCGCCCCCGCCGTTCCCGCCGCGCACGCCGACGACGTGCGCGGCAGCCAGCGGCAGGTGCTGCGGACCCTGGACCTGCCCGGCGCGTGGCGTGTCTCCAGGGGCCGGAACGTCGTCGTCGCGGTGCTGGACTCCGGGGTCGACTCCCACCACCGCGACCTGGTGGGCTCCGTCACCGAGGGCAGGGATTTCACCGCAGGGGCCAACCCGCCGGGGGTCGCCCCCCCACGGCTGCACGGCACCTACATGGCCTCGCTCATCGCGGGGCACGGCCACGGCCCCGGCGGGGCGAGCGGCGTGATCGGCGTCGCTCCGAAGGCGAAGATCCTGTCCGTACGGGTGATCCTGGAGGACGAGGAACCCGGCTTCCGCGAGTTCAACACCGCGGAGCGGTTCGAGAACGTGGTCGCCAGGGGCATCAGGTACGCCGTCGACCACGGCGCGGACGTGATCAACATGTCGATCTCCAAGGAACTGGCGACCAAGGAGGAACGGGCGGCGATCCGCTACGCGATCTCAAAGGGGGTCGTGCTCGTCGCAGCGGCGGGGAACGAGGGGGCGGGCAAGCCCGGCTCGACCGGCTATGCCCCCTACTCCTATCCGGCGGCCTTTCCCGGCGTGGTCTCGGTCGCCGCGGCGGACCGCCGACTGCGCAGGGCCTCGTTCTCGAACTGGAACCCCTCGGTCCTGGTCGCCGCGCCCGGGGTCGACATCCTCGGCGCCGGGCCCGGCGACGAGTACTGGGTCGGCCGGGGCACCTCGCAGGCGACCGCGTTGGTCTCCGGGGTGGCTGCCCTAATTAAAGCGAAATATCCAAAAATGTCGCCTGCGTTGGTCGTGCAGGCGCTGACCGCGGGCGCGACCGGGCGGCCGAGCGGAGGCTACGACACCGGCATGGGCTTCGGCGTCGTCAACGCCTCCGGGGCGCTCGCGGAGGCCGCCAGGATCTCCCGGCACACCCTCACCGCGAAGGGGACGGGCACCCACGACCCCGCCCGCCCGATGGGGGAGGCGGCCGGGCCGATACAGGTGGTCGACCGGGACCGCGACAGGATCACCTTCTACGGCGTGGTCGCCGTGGTCGCCGTGCTCTGCGCCGTCGCGTCCCTGACGGTGGCCGGACTCTCCGTCCGCCGGATACGCTCGGTGAGCACGCACGTCCGGGCCGGGGCCGTATCGGAGGGCCAGGACGACGAACGCAACGCGACCGCATAAACACACTCCGGCGATAGGGCGGCGGAGCCCCGCGACGTAGCATCGAACTATGTCGAAGCCCGGGCGGTCCCAGGAGCCTGACCGGCGACTGGAAGCCTCGGGACCGCGCACCGGCGGTGACCGGCCTCAGGGCGGTTCCCAGGCGTCGCGCACCGGAGGCTGGCCCCCTCAGGGCGGCTCCCGGGTGCCGCGCGTCACGGGCGTGCGAGCGCGGCGGGCCGTGGGGCCGGGGGCTGTGGGGAGTCCGGGCGGCCCCGCCGAGTCTTCCAGACGGACCAGGGTCCGTGCCTGGCCCGCGGCGGGCCGCGACCGGTTGGCGATCGAGCGCGCCGAGTTGGCGACCCTGGAAGAGGGGATCCGCCTGCGGGTGATCTTCCTGATCCTGATGGGCACCATCCTGGCGATCGCCGCGACCAACGTGCTCGCGGGCGCGGTCGGGCTGTTCCGCGAGACGAGGGCACGCCCGCTGACCGCCGCCGAGCAGGCCCGTTACATCCAGGACGACATCGCGGGACGCTGGCACACGTGGTCAGCGGACCTGATCTTCCCCACCGAGCTGCAGTACGTCGGCCTCGGCCGCGCGCAGCAGTACGCCAGGCGGATCGGGCTCGCCCCCGAGACCTCCTGCAGGTCGGGTCTGGACGCCCCGGTCGGCTCCGTGCTCGCCGAGCACGACTGCCGCACCCTGCTGCGGGCGACCTACGCCGACCAGACGTCCACGTTCGTCTTCACGATCGGCGTCGCCGTGCTCGAGAACGAGGAGAGACGGATCACCGCGACCGGGCAACTGGCGATCGACGACCGGGTGGGGGTGCGGCCCGTCGCGTTCTCCGGAACGGCGAGTGAGCTGTTCGGCGCCGCCCAGCGGCAGCGCAACTCCTGGCTCGGGATCGGCCCCTACATCGTCTTCTCGACGGCCGGTTACGCCGACGGGCGCACCCGCCAGGCGATTCCCTCCGAGGAGATCCTGCACAGCGAGCTGTGGCCGACCGCGCAGGCGATCGCCGGGCGCATCGCCCGTGCCTTGGGCGACGAGCCGAGCGCCGTGCCCCAGTGCACCCAGGGAAACGTGTGTTGAGGCGGAGGCTGTGGGTCGTCGGGGCCGTCGGGGCCGTGGTCGCGGTCTGCCTGGGGGTCTGCGCCCCCGCGGGCGCGGCCGACGTGCGTCAGGACCAGCACTGGGTGCTGGAGAAGATGAAGATCGAGCAGGCGTGGAAGGTCACCAAGGGGGCGGGGGTGACCGTCGCGCTGATCGACGGCGGGGTTGACGATCGGGTTCCCGAGCTGCGCGGCAAGGTGGTCGCCGGGCCCGACATGGGCTCGGCGGCCCTGGACGGGGACGACCAGAGGGCGAACTGGCACGGCACCGCGATGGCCTCGCTCATCGCGGGGGCGGGAAAGGGGAAGGGCGGTCTTCTCGGGACCGCGCCCGAGGCCAGGATCCTGTCCCTGCCGCTGGTCCTGGCGGAGACCACGCCCGAGGGTGAGTTCGTGCCGCCGGAGGCGGACCAGAGGACGCGCGAGGACAGCCCGGTCGCCCGCGCGATCCGCTACGCGGCGGGCCACGGGGCGAAGGTCATCAGCATGTCGCTCGGCGCGTACGGCCCGCACAAGGCCGAGCGCGAGGCGGTCGCCTACGCGCTCTCCCGGGGGGTCGTGCTGGTCGCGGCCGTCGGCAACGACGGCAGCTCCGCGTACACCGTCAACCATGACACCTCCTTTTGGAGCTTCCCCGCGGGCTACTCGGGGGTCATCGGCGTCGGCGCGGTCGACGCGGCGAGCCAGCCCGCCGGGTTCAGCAGTGACAACCTGTCGGTCCTGGTCTCCGCGCCGGGCGTCGACGTGCCCGTGGTGACCCCCGGAGGGAAGTACGACTCCTCGGACGGGACCAGCTCGGCGGCTGCGCTGGTTGCCGGGGTCGCTGCACTCATAAAAGCGAAATATCCGGACATCCCGCCGCATCTGGTCTCGCGGGCGCTGACCTCGACCGCCTCCTCCTCCCCGGCCGCCGGATACGACGACCACGTCGGCTTCGGCGTGGTCGACGCGGGCGCCGCCCTCGCCAAAGCCGGAGAGCTCATGCGCGGCGCGGCGGGGGCGCCGCCCGCCGAGGACCGGCACTTCGGTCAGGGCTCCCTGGACGGAGAACCCGCGAGGCCCGGTGCCGACAGCCTCAGGCTCTGGCTGTACGGCACCGGCCTGGCCGTCGGGCTGCTCGCGTTCGGCTGGGCCGTGGTGACGCTCACCCGCCGCTCGGAACAGACCGGGCGGTTCCCCGGAGAGATCCCCGGGCTGCCCGGCCTCGGGCGGGAAAGGCGCCCTGGGCGGGCCCGAGACACACGCTGGCGGGCATAGGGTGAGCATGAGAGCCGCGGGAGCCCGTGGGGACTGCGAGGCCCGTGGGGGCTGCAGGGCCGCTGTCCGTGCCGCCGCCATCGCGACTACGAGCCGAATTTAATTCGATTCGAACGCTTTTTGGACACTGTTCGGATGCTGTTGGTCTGAAGTCGGTCTTCATGGTCCGGCAACCGTCAAACATTCGCTAAGGTCGCGCATCATGGGGTACGAGTTGCGCGTGGAGCGCCCGGCGCCTCTCGCCTTCGCGGAACTCGCGACTGTGCTGGGGCAGGCGGGGTTCGAGTTCCGTGGTTCGCAGGAAAAGGGCGAAATCCTCGCTCGCTACGGCGACGGGGTCCACGCCATCGCCATATGGGACGGCAATCTCTCGGGCACGCCCGGGTCCGACTGGCAGGTGGCACAGCTCGCCAGGGTCTCCGCGCTGCTGGGTGCCCGCCTGGTCGGCGAGGACGGCGAGTACTACGCGATCCGTGACGGCCTCGTCGAGCAGCTGAACGGCTCGGCGGCCTACGAGTTCGGGAAGATCGACGAGATCCTCGCGGCCGGGCCCTCCGTATGGAGTCAGTAGGTCATCCGACCCCGTACGCCGAGCGGGTGCTCGACCTGGTTGAGCGCATCCCGCGCGGCAGGGTGATGTCCTACGGCGACATCGCCGAGTACCTCGGCGAGGGAGGCCCTCGCCAGGTCGGCAGGGTCATGTCGACCTGGGGCGGCGGCGTGCCCTGGTGGCGTGTCGTGCACGCGGACGGGACCCCTCCTCCCGGCCACGAGGCACGCTGCCTGACCAGGTGGCGCGAGGAGGAGACGCCACTGCGGGGAGAACGCGCCGACATGCGATCGGCAAGGTGGGACGGTCTACCGGAAATCACTACGTAACCGGCTTCTGCGTGGCCCACTAACATTGCCTAGGACAGCGCTCTGTCCGAAAGGCGGTGCCTTCCCCATGGCCACCGGCGTCACGCCCGCCCGCGCAGGCGGCGACCCCGTCGTCGACCGTCTTCGAGCTGTTCAGGATCTCTGCGACCGGGGAGAGCCACTCGAATCGATCGTCTCGGCGGTGCTGGCCGAGGGGCTGACGCCCGCGCAGCGCCGCCGCTTCGACGCCAAGGTGCTGTCCGGTCCGCTCGGCTCCCGCCTGGACCTGGCGGCCAAGCGCGGCGCCGCCCGCCGCCGCGAGTTCGTCACGCTCTTCAAGCCCTACGTCACAGGGGTCGACGCCAAGGTCAAACGCGACCTGCCCGTCGCCCGCAGGATCGCCTTCCACCTGGTGGAGCACCGTACGGTCGACGACCTCGCGGACGGCGACGCGCTGCAGAAGCTCACCACCGCAGCGGCCGAGCCCTCCAGGAGGGTCCGCAGGCGCATGCGCTGGTACGCCAACCTGCCGCTCCAGGACGAGCTTCCCGAGGCCATGTACCGGCTGCGCGCCGCGGACCTGATCCCGATGACGCAGGTCGAGGACATCACCTGGACGGGCGGGCGGCTGCGGATCAGCGGTCACGCCTACCTGGCCGGGCTCTCGGTCCGTGGCCCCCGCTTCAACCGGGCCTCCGTCGTACTGCGCGGCCCCCGCTGGCTGCCGCCGGTACGGCTGCGCACCCGCAGGATCTTTCACCCCGAGGCCACCCACGGGGCCAGTGAGCCCGGCTGTAACTACGACTGGTCCGGGTTCGTCGCCGACCTGCGCCCCTGGCCGCTGCGCTGGCGCGGGGGCGTGCGGTCCCTGGTGCACGGGGTCAGGAGGATGCTCCGCCACCGGGCGACCGTCCCCGACACCACCACCTGGCGGGCCGAGATCGTGATCTGGAGCCGGGGCGCGCGCGCCACCGGTCTGCTCCGCGGCCCGTCGAGCGGGCGCACCGAGCGCCCCGCGGGGCTCGCGCTGCCCGATGGCTGGTGGATACGTCCCGTCTGGACCTCCGACCGCGCCCTCCAGATCGCGCTGCAGCCGACCAGGGCGGAGCTGACCGGGGTCCGTCTCGACGGCGACCGCCTGGAACTGACGGTCTTCCTGCCCGGCAAGAGCGAGGGCAGAGGCCAGGCGCGCCTGGACGGTCACCGGATGTCCGCCGAGTTCACCGTCGTCGAGGAGGGAACGCAGGTCGTCGTGCCGCTCGCCGTGCCCTCACTGCTTCAGGAGCGCGACGGCGGCAGGCTCTGGATCGAACCAAAAGGCGCCCCCGCGGCGCCCGTCATGCTCGGCGGGGCGCGGGAGAGCTGCTCGATCGTCGGCGACAGGGAGATCACCGTGCTGGGCGACCGGCGCGACCGCGTGATCGTCTCCGCGCACCGGATCCGCCCCGTCATCTCCGCCGCGACGTGGGACGACCACGGCGCGCTCACCCTCGAAGGCTCCTACCCGGGCTCGGGCCTGGCCGAGCTGACGCTCAAGCACCGCGGCGGCCTGGCCCACACCGTGCCCCTGGAGCGTGCCGAGGGGCGTTTCTCCGTGCGGTTCACCCCCTCGGCCATGCCCAGGTTCGGGGAGGCCGTGCCGCTGGGCAGCGGAAGCTGGAGCATGACGACCCGCGACCCCTCGGGGGAACTCGTGCCCTTCCGCGTCGACCACGCCAGCCTCGCCTCGCTCGACGAGGACCCGAAGATCCGCGACGGCAGGTTCTACCGCCTGCTCTCCACCCGGTTCGACGTGCCGATGCTGAGTGTCACCGAGGAACGCCCCGACGACGAGAAGGGCGCCGGGGGCCTGTACGCCCTGCAGCGCTCGTTCTATCCGGACCAGCGCACCCGCGAGCTGGACGAGGCGACCGTCTACGTCGCCTACGACGGCCGTCAGTACGAGGGCAACGTCCGGGCAATCTATGAGGAGCGGGTACGGCGCGGCGACGACCGCGAGCACGTCTGGATCGTCAAGGACGGCGCGTTCACCCCGCCCGGCTCCGCGGAGCTTGGGCTCGGCTCCGAGATCCGGCCCAGGGTGGTCAGGGCGGGCAGCCGCGAGCACTACGCCGTGCTCGCCCGCTCACGACACGTGGTGACCAACGGCTTCCTGCCGCAGTGGTTCAGGGCCCGCGACGACCAGACGATCGTGCAGACCTGGCACGGCAGCCCACTCAAGCGACTCGGCAACGACCTGCCGTACATGTCCCGCGACCCGAAGCCGCCCGCCTGGCACCGGCAGGCCGTCGAGGTGCGCGGCTGGGACCTGCTGGTCTCCCAGAGCCCGTGGGCGACCCCGATCCTGCGCAAGGCGTTCGGCTACCAGGGCGAGGTCCTGGAGTACGGCTACCCGCGCAACGACGTGCTCTCCGCCGCCGACCGGGACGAGCTGGCCGCGCGGGTGCGCCGCAGGCTCGGCATCGCCGAGGACGTCAGGGTGGTGCTCTACGCGCCGACCTTCCGCGACTACGACCGCAAGAACTCCTCGCTCAAGCTGGACCTGGCGCGGGCGCACAAGGCGCTCGGTCCCGGCCACGAGTTCCTGATCAGGGCGCACTCCATGCAGGCGACGCCCAACATCCCCGAGGGCCTCGGCCGTGATGTCACGGCTTATCCGGATATAGCGGATCTACTGCTGGTGGCCGACGTGCTGATCACCGACTACTCGTCCGTCATGTTCGACTTCGCCGCGACCGGCCGCCCGATGCTCTTCTTTACCCACGATCTGCAGCGCTACTCCGCCAAACGCGGCCTCTACCTCGACCTCGCCGCCGAGGCTCCCGGGCCGCTGCTGTCGAACGGCGCCGACGTCATCGAGGCGCTCAGGACGATCGACGAGGTGGCCGCCGCCCACGCGGAGCGCTACGAGCGCTTCAGGCACCTGTACGCCCCCCGCGACGACGGCAAGGCCACCGCCCGACTCGTCGACCACGTCTTCACCCCCTGACCCCGTCCTCGCGTACGGGCAAGCCCCGGCGCGCCGCGTTCCACCGGCCGCTCGGGGCTTTCCCCGCCCGCTACCCGCGCCAGGGCATGTGCTGGAGGGTCCAGGTGTTGCCGTCAGGGTCGGCGAAGTGGGCGTAGTAGACGCCGCCGAGGTCCTCGACCGGGGCCACGTCCACGCCGCGCTCGACGAGCGTCGCGCGGGCGGCCTCGATGTCGCTCACCACCAGGTGCAGGCCGCGCAGCGTGCCGACGGGCATGTCGAGGGACGCGATGCCCTCGGTCAGGGTGATCGAGCAGGCCGAGCCCGGCGGGGTGAGCTGGACGACGCGAACCCCTTCCGCGGGCCGTACGTCGACGTCCACGGTGAATCCGAGGCGTTCGGCGTAGAAGTCCCTGGCCCGGTCGATGTCGGCGACGGGCACCGGCACGAGCTCGAGCAGGAGCGCGCCGGGGAGAACGGGTAGCGTGGGCGTTTCCACCGGAGCCTGGACGGGCTGGGTTTCGGTCATTCGAACTGTCCTAACGAGTGCTGGGAGTAAGCCATCCGGCGCACTCCTGGGTGGATGGTGGCTTTCAGGGAGTTTCGGCTCAGGGGGTTTCGGCGAGCAGTTCGGCCAGGCGGTCGTATGCCTGGCTCGCGCCGCGTTCCATGGGCGTGCGCAGCACGCTGTCGCGGACTTCGCGCGACGGGTAGCGGACCGTGGCGGTCATCGCGGTCCGGCCTTCGTGCTCGTCGAAGACGGTGGTGACGAGCGCGGCACCCGCCTCCCAGCCGTCGTAGATCTCGGTCTGGACGAGCCTGCCGGGGGCCTCGACGTCGACGTACACCCCGCCGTGGCCCATCTCGGCGCCGTCAGGGCCTCGCGAGACGAAGCGCCAGGCGCCGCCGGGACGCAGGTCGACCTCGCAGACGACAAGCTGCCAGCCGCGTGCGCCGTGCCAGCGCCGCAGCAGCTCGGGGCGGGTGAACGCGTCGAAGACGAGCGCGCGGGGCGCGGCGAACGTCCTGCTCAGCACGAGCTCCGTGTCGGAGGGCGCGGTCACCGACAGGCCCTCGACGTCATGCCGCGGCGCCGTCACGGAGTCTCCTCCTGTCCGGGTTCGCCGGTGTTTCCCGTGCTTTCCGTGCTTCCCGTGTTTGCGGCGTTGAGCTCGCCGAGCAGGTCGTCCAGGCGCCGGTAGCTCTCCTCCCAGTAGCCGCGATAGTCGGCCAGCCAGTCCATGGCGCTCCTGAGCCGTGCGGCCTCAAGCCGGCACGGCCTGCGCTGCGCGTCGCGCCCACGGGAGATCAGACCGGCGTGTTCCAGCACCTTCAGGTGCTTGGAGACGGCCGGTTGGGACATCGCGAACGGCGCGGCCAGCTCGGTCACCGTGGCCTCACCCCTGGCCAGCCGGGCCAGAATGGCCCGCCGGGTCGGATCGGCCAACGCGGCGAAGGTCGCATCGAGGACATCGGCACCCACGTTGATTACCTTTCGGTTCTATAACCTGTTGGTTTTCTACGTGCTGGGTTCGGGTCCTGTCAAGGGCATGATCGCGCGCGTATGGACAGGGCCTCCGGCCGTACACGGTGATGATCATGTGTCCGGCCAGGGGGAGAGGTGGAGCGAGGCGCATGGGAAGAGTCGTCGCGCAGGCGTAGGTGTCACCTCGTCTACTGCCACGAGACACCCCCGGCCTGACCCCTGAGCTCCGCCTATGCGGTGTGGATCGCGATGAAGGCCAGGAGGGACGAGGCGGTCCGTTGCGGATCCTCGAGCATGGGTGAGTGTCCGACATCGGACAGCAACTCGACTCTCGCGCCCGGAACTGCACGATAGTCGGCGGCGGACGAGGATCGCCACCTCCGGTCCGCCTCGCCGAAGATCACCAGCAGCGGCTTGCCGAGGGACGCCAGCCGCTCGGGGAGCGTGCGCTGCGTCAGGTAGTCCTCGGCTGCCCGCGATGTCGTGGTGAGCGCGTGATAGGTCATGCCGCGCACGTCATCGACGAGCTGTTGCGGGACCTGGTAGCCACGGCGGCTGAACGCGGTGTCCAACCCCTGGCGAACGATCCCGTCGGTCCGCAACCGCCACAGCAGTTGTCCGACGACAGGGACGAATAAGAGCCGGCCCACGAACCCGTCTGAGATGAAGGCGTCCAGACGCGGCCCGGAGTCGATGAGCGCGAGCGCGGTCACCAGGTCGCGTCGTTGCTCGGCCAGAGCGGTGGCGACCGAGCCGCCGGTGGAATGGCCGACCACTACGGCGTGCTTCACGCCGAGCCGGTCCAGTGCCTCGCCGACGCGGCGTCCCTGCTCTGGGATCGCATAGCCTCCGCCGGCCGGTTTGGCCGACCGGCCGTGCCCGAGCAGGTCGATCCGGATGACGCGATAGGACTTCGCCAGCATCGGAACCAGCGGGTCCCACCAGGAGGTCGATGCGGCGAGCCCGTGGATCAGTACCAGCGTCGGCCCATCGTGGGGGCCGTCCTGGCGCACGTGCACGCTCCCGCCGTCAAGAGGCAGGACCGAATTCCCCGTGGCCTCGGCGTCCTGCCGCGAAACCACCACCGCGTTCGCCAGGAGCAGTCCGGCGACCGTGAGGAGGATGACCGATGCGACGATGCGGCGTCTGCGGCGGCTTCCCGCGCGCCTCACGTCTCGCTCCCCATGAGGAGATCGTGGAACGGCGTCGTTCGGCTGGCGGGGTCATCGACCCCCAGGCAAATAATCATGGGCCCACCGTCGCCGTCCGTGCGCGCCGGTGGCTTGAACAAATGTTCCGATCATTCGACCCGCGTAGCATGTGATGATGCGGTCCACCGTGCGCGAACACGCCGATGAGGCTGTGTGGGACGTCGCGCGCCCGGAGCGGCCCAGCCGGGTGGCCGGTGTCAGCATGGCCGGGTTCCGTGACCGCGGCATGGCCACGGCCGGTCATCGGGCGGTCCCGCATCCGGCCGTGACGCTGGCTCTGGAGTTCGGCGCGGGTCCGCTTGTCGTGGACGATGCCGCCGGACGGCGGCGGCGGGGAAGTCTCGTCGCCGGGCTCGGGTTCGGCCTCGGCGGGCTCTGGGTGCGGGGCGAGAACTTCGAGGCCGTGCAGGTGCGCCTGTCCCCGGTGGTCGCACACGCGATTCTGGGCGTCTCCCCGGCGGAGTTGGACGGCGCCGTGGTGGCTCTGGGCGACCTGTGGGGCCGGGAGGCGTCACGGATCGGTGAGCGACTGGGCGAACTCTCCTCGTGGGAGGCACGCTTCGCGTTGATCGACGCGTTGCTCGCCCGCCGAGGTGAGACAGGGGCGCCGGTCGATCCGGAGGTGGCCTGGGCCTGGCGCCGGATCGTCGCCGGGCGTGGCCAGGTCCGGATCGACCGACTGGCGGCCGAACTCGGATGGAGCCGCAAACGCCTGTGGTCCCGGTTCCGCTCGCAGATCGGCCTGCCGCCCAAGAGCGCCGCCAAGCTGGTCCGCTTCGACCACGCCGCCCACCGCCTGGCCGTAGGCGAGGACGCGGCCAGAGTCGCGGCGGAGACCGGCTACGCCGACCAGTCCCACCTGCATCGCGACGTCATGGCGTTCACCGGGGTGACCCCGGCGACCATGGCCGGGGAGCTGTGGCTGGCGGTCGACGACGTCGCATGGACCGGCCACAAAACCCCCGGCCAAGGCCTACGCCTCTAACAGCACTCACCATCTGTCTTGTGGATGTGGATGGAGTGGGTCTGGCGGGCATGGGAAGGGGTGCCCGGCCGGATGTGGGGTCCGGCCGGGCACCGGGGTCCGCACCGGCCGGGGGAAGGTGTGGTGCGGACGAGGGACGCGGCTCCCGGGGTGGTTCGGGAACCGCACGAGGGGTGCGGCCCAGGCCCCTCCTCCCAGGCCGCACGATCATGGGGTACGGCGGCGCGGAGCCGTACCGGAAACCTCGGTCACGACCCGAGGTGGTCTTCAGCGGGCCAGGCGGGGCTCACGCGGCCCTGCGCTCGGGAGGGCGTGCCGCCTCCACGTCCCGCATCCGCTCCCGCACCCCCTCTGCGGTGGTTCCCTCGACGATCACCGGCCCCGGGGCGGGCCAGGTGGCGATGGCGTAGAAGCGGCGGTTGCCCAGGCTGTAGAGCACGACCCAGGCGGTACAGGAACGTTCCAGAAGCTCTGCCTCGGCACGCGCCGGGCCGTCCCACACCCTCCTGTGGACGGGGGCGTACGGCAGGCCGCTGCGGTGGCGCCCCGGCGTGCGGGGTGGACGAGGCCGGATCACGAGGTCACCCGCCGGGCGATCTCCTCCTGCCGGTCCACCTCCGCCCGGACCTCGGAGAGGGTGTCGGCGTCCACCGCCGGGTCGGCCCCGGCCCGCATCGCCGCGATGGGGAACGGCGTCTGCCGCAACGCCCAGAACCGCCCCGCATCACTGATGATCAGCCGCCACCCGGGAATCGTCTGCTGGGTCGGAATGGACCTAATATTCTCCATGGATCGCACTCCTTTGCGATCAAGGACCCGTCGTCGGTGTCAGATACCGATGGCGGGTCCGCTTTTTTGACGGGCTTTCTGTCGTGCTCGTGCAATAGTGGAGTCGGCTTGGCGAGAAATTCCAGGACTTCGTTGGGGGAGTGGTTCGCGTCCCCCAATCGCCTCCAACCCCCGGAGTGAGGAATGCCGCGAGCACCAAGGCCGGTCGACCCGACTACGTCACCCTGGCATCTCCTGGGGGCGACGATCCGCCGGTGGCGCGATGCTGTCGATATGACGCAGCGTGGTCTCGCCGACAAGATTCATGTGGATCACACCATGATCTCCGCGTGGGAACACGCCGCATCACGTCCGGATATATCCGCAATTCGAGCGATTGATAGAACTATAGAGGCAGGCGGGACGCTTATTGCGTTACATTCCGTTGTTGTTGAGCTTGACCGTATGCGTACTCTGTCAGAAAAGGGAAATTCGGCAGAGGAGGACGCCATGGAACGCCGTAGGCTTTTACAGCTCGCCGCGGGCACAGCCTTGGGCACACTCGGCGTATCCGGCGAGCCCATCCGTCGCCTTCTCGACCTGTCGCTGGGGGCCGGGTTTCGCTCCATAGAGGAGTGGGACCTGGCGTGCGCCGACCACCTCCACGCTTTGCGCACCCGTCCGCCTGCGCAGGTGGCCGCCGATCTGATCATTGACCTCGCGACGATCCGGGAGCAGATGGACGTCTCCTCCCCGACCGAGGTGACCGCGCTGCACCGCACCACGTCCGCGCTAGCCGTTGTCCACGCCAATGTGTTGACTCGGCTTGGTGAGCACAGTGCCGCGATTCGCTGGTCGCGCACCGCTCGTCAGGCGGCGGACGTCTGCGGTGATCTCCAGCTTCGTCTCCTGGCGCGTGCGAAGGAAGCGGGCCAAGGCTTGTACGGCCAGCGCGATCCGGAGATCGTGCTTCGACTCGTGCACTCCGCTCAACGAATCGCCGGAGAGCCCACGATCGATCTGCTGACCGCCCAGGCGAAGGCACTGACGCTGCTCGGTCGGCATGATGAGGCGCGCACGACGCTGGATGCCCTTCACCGACTCGCCGAGCGAGGCATCGCCGCTGATCCGCAGGGGTTCTGGAAGCCTGATCAGCTCCACTTCGCTGAGAGCTGGGTCTATGCCGGTGCGGGTGATGAGAGGAAGGCGAGCAAGGCGCGAGACGAGGTACTCAGGTTCGCTCCTGAGTACCAGTATCGAACGAACGTCATATTGCACCGGGCATGGTCCATGATCGCTCAAGGGGGCATCGACGAGGGAGCACGACAGGCGGCGTCGACTATCGATGGTCTCTCCCCGGCGTATCGCAGCACGATGATCTTGGAGACAGGTCGGATGGTGCTGCATGCCGTACCCGTAGAACAGCAGGACCGGCCCGCTGTAGGGGAGTTCCGGGAGGTCCTTGCCGCCGGAGCCGCATAAACGCCTGACCGGACACGCTGTTACTTCAATGACCCGTCCCACTCACCAGGCCGAGCACCGCTCATCGGCGCCGACCCGCTCCGTCTCGCCGCTCGCCGTACCGGCGCCCGAACGGCTGCGCACGCGGTGAGGGAGGGGTACACGCGTGGTGGGGGAGGGGTTGTGCGCGCGGGGATGACGAGGTGATTCCGCTGGCCGGTCTCGCTGCGCGGAGTACCGCGCGGGAAGGTGAGTTCCCTTGCAGTCCCGTACGGCACGAGCCTGTCGGGAAGCGGGCATCTCCCCATATCGGTAGCGACTATTTCACCGCGAACACTGCGACCATCTCACCACCAAACCAGCGACCATCTCACCACCAAACCAGCGACCATCTCACCACCAAACCAGCGACCAACTCACCACAACATGTCACGATGGACGGCCTCACCGGCCGAACTAAGATTCGGCCTCGGACTTCCAAGGTCTATGGAGAAAACGCATGAGTGATGTGGGCACCGGCACCGGCAAAGTGGTCGTGAACAGGGCGATGTCGCTGGACGGCTTCATCGCCGGCCCTGGCCACGCGATGGACTGGATCGCCGATTACCTGACTGCGGACGCGGTCCCGGAGGTGATGGCGGCCACGGGCGCCATGCTCATCGGCCGGGGCACGTACGAGGTCGCCAAGCGTATGGCCGCCCAGGACACCGCCTACGACGGGGGAGCACAGTTCGTCCTCACCCACGAGCCTCCCGACGAGCCGGACCCTGCCGTCACATTCCTCACCTGTGGACTTGAGGAAGCCGTTGCCACGGCACGCAGCGCTGCGGGCGACAAGAACCTGGAGATTCTCGGTGCCGACATGGCCGCCCAGTGCCTACAGCGCGGGCTCGTCGACGAGATCCTGGTGTATGTCCTACCGGTGCTCCTCGGCGACGGTGTCCGCTTCTCGCCCCCAAGCCTGGACAGGATCGAGCTGGAACCTTTCAGCAACACCCAGTCGGGCGCCGTCACGACGCTCCGCTTCCGCGTGCGAAAGTAAGCGCGGCACTCCAATTGTCCGGTGGGCGTCCCACCTGCGAGGCTGTGAGGGCGGGACGTGCTTTCGAGGAGTTGGTGGCCGAGGCGGAGCCGGTCGAGGGGTGGGACTTCTCCTGGCTGGAGGGCCGGGCGACCGAGCGGCGTCCGTCATGGGGGTACCAGCGCCTGATGAGCGCCCGGCTCGCCCGGGCCACCGCCGTGCTGGACGTTCAGACCGGCGGCGGGGAGGTGCTGGCGGGCGCCGAGAAGCTGCCTCCGACGATGGTCGCCACCGAGGCGTGGCCGCCGAACGTGGCCAAGGCCACCAGGCTGCTCCATCCGCGGGGCGTCGTGGTCGTCGCGGCTCCCGACGAGCCGCCGCTGCCGTTCGCCGACGAGGCGTTCGACCTGGTGGTCAGCCGTCATCCGGTGACCGCGTGGTGGAGGAGATCGCCCGGGTGCTCCAGCCGGGCGGGACGTACCTCGCCCAGCACGTCGGCCCGGCCAGCGTGTTCGAGCTGGTCGAGTACTTCCTCGGACCGCAGCCCGAGGAGATCCGCCGTGGGCGCCACCCGGACAACGAGACCGCCGAGGCCAGGAAAGCCGGTTTCGAGATCGTCGACCTGCGCCTGGAGCGGTTGCGGATGGAGTTCCTCGACATCGGCGCGGTCGTCTACTTCCTGCGCGAGGTGATCTGGATCGTGCCCGGTTTCACCGTCGGCCGTTACCGTGACCGGCTCCGCGAGCTGCACGAGCAGATCCAGGAAACCGGCCCGTTCGTCGCCTATTCGTCCCGGTTCCTCATTGAGGCCAGGAAATCGGCCTGACCCCGGTCTGACTCCGGCCTGACCCCGGTCTGACCCCGGCCTGGACACGGGGGGCTCCGCTCGTCGGCCCCGACCGGGGTGTCAGGGGAAAATCACACGTCATCGCCCTCGAAAGGCCCGCCCGTTCCGGCTGTCCGGACGGAACCCTGCCATGCCGTACCGGCGGACTCGGCACGATCATCACCCGGGATCTGGTGGAATGACGAGTTGTGAGTGGTCAGGGCTGGCGGTTGGTGCGTCGTGTGGGTGCGGGGAGAGCTGTTGCCCCCGTGCTTGACGAGCACCAGCGGGCCGTGGTCACGCACGAGGGCGGCCCGCTGCTCGTGCTGGCGGGGCCCGGCACCGGTAAGACGACCACGATCGTGGAGAGCGTCGTCGACCGCGTCGAGCGCAGAGGCATGGACCCCGAGCGGGTGCTCGTCCTCACCTACAGCCGCAAGGCCGCCGAGGAGCTGCGCGAGCGCATCACGGGGCGGATGCGCCGCACCACCCGCACCCCTCTCGCGCTCACCTTCCACAGTTACTCCTACGCGCTGCTGCGCCGCGAGGCCGTCCACCGGGGAGAGGCGGCGCCCCGGGTGCTGACCGCGCCGGAGCAGCTTCTTGAGGTCCGCCGTCTGCTTCACGGCGAGCTGGAGGACGGTGCCCCGCTGTGGCCCGAGGACGTGCGTGAGGCGCTCAAGACCCGGGGCTTCGCCCAGGAGTTGCGCGACTTCATGGCCCGCGCGGCGGAGCGGGGTCTCGACGGCGAGGACGTCGTCGAGCTTGGCCGTACGCACGGTCGCGCCGACTGGGTGGCGGCTGGCCGGTTCGCCGACCGCTACCAGGCCAGGTTCGATCTCGACCTGGAGCCGGTGCTCGACTACTCGGAGCTGATCCGCGCCGCCGGGGGCCTGCTCACCGACCCCGAGGTACGGCTGCGCGAACGGTCCGCCTACGACGCCGTCTTCGTCGACGAGTACCAGGACGCCGATCCCTCCCAGGAGTTCGTGCTCCAGCAGCTGGCGGGGGAGGGCCGCGACCTGGTGGTGGTCGGCGATCCCGACCAGTCGATCTACGGCTTCCGTGGCGCGGACGTGCGCGGGATCATGGAGTTCCCCGACCGGTTCAGGAGCAAGGACGGAGAGAAGGCTCCCGTCGTCGCCCTGCGCGTCTGCCGCCGCAGCGGTCACGAGCTGCTGAAGGCCTCGCGGCGGGTCACCGGCCGCCTGCCCGCGCCCCCCGGCGGCGCCGGGCACCGGGAGCTGAAGGCCCTGCCGGACGCGGAGCCCGGTGACGTCAGGGTGCTGGTGACGGACGGCGCCGCGCAGGAGGCGGCGCTCGTGGCCGACACGCTGCGCAGGGCGCACCTGCTCGACGGTGTCCCCTGGTCACGCATGGCGGTGCTGGTGCGCTCCGCCTCGCGCCAGGTGCCGCTGCTGCGCCGGGCCCTGGTCACGGCCGGGGTGCCCGTCGTGGTCGGCGGCGGCGAGCTACCGCTGTTCCAGGAGCCGGGGGTGCGACCGCTGATCAGGCTCATCCAGGTCGCGCTCGACCCGGAGATCCTCGACGAGGCGATGGCGGAGGAGCTGCTGACCGGGGCGCTCGGCGGGACCGACATGATCGGCGTGCGGCGCCTGCGCAGGGCCCTGCGGATCGCCGAGCACGAGGCCATGACGAACCCGGACGAGCGCGACCTCGACCGCGACGTCAACCGCGACCCCAGCCCCAACCGCGACCCCAGCCCCAGCTCCAACCGCGAGCGTGACCTCGACCCCGCCCCAGGCATCGACCGCGACGCCGATTCAGACCGTGACCCCGCCTCCGATCCCGACCGTGACGTCGGTCCCGGCCTCGCCCCCGATCATGATCTCGACGTCGAGAGCGTCTCAGAGCACCTCCCCGAGGAGCACCCGGGGGAGCGTGACGGCTCCGGGCCGCGTTCCTCCGGCGCGCTGCTCGTCGCCGCGCTGAAGGACGAGCGGGAGCTGATCCGCGTCGAGCCGCACGTCGCGCTCCCCGCGGAACGGCTCGCCCGGCTCATCGCGGGCGCCGCGGACGCCGTACGGCACGGCGGCACCGCCGAGGACGTCCTCTGGGGCGTCTGGAACGCCACCGGGCTCGCCGAGAAGTGGACCGAGACGAGCGTCTCAGGCGGCTACCGGGGCACGATGGCCGACCGCGACCTCGACGCGGTCGTCGCGCTGTTCGACCACGCGGCCACGTTCGTCGACCGGCTGCCGCACGCGGGCGTCGAGGTGTTCGTCGAGGACCTGGTCGCCCAGGAGATCCCCGGTGACTCCCTCGCCGAGCGCGCCCCGGACAGCGAGTCGGTGCGCATCATGACCGCCCACCGCTCCAAGGGCCTTGAGTGGGACGTCGTGGTCGTCGCGGGCGTCCAGGAGGGGGCGTGGCCCGACCTGCGGCTGCGCGGATCCATCCTGAGCACCGACGACATGGTCGCCAGGGCTGCGGGCTCCGAGCACGAGAACCCCGCAGCCGTCTCCGCCGCGCTCGCCTCCCAGCTCCTGGCGGAGGAGCGCCGCCTGTTCTACGTCGCGGCCACCAGGGCCAGGAGGAAACTGGTCGTCACCGCCGTCGGCGGCGAGGACACCGAGGAACGGCCCTCCAGGTTCCTCGCCGAGCTGGCCCCCGGCGAAACGGGGGAGACGGTCATCGACGAGCGCTCCCGCTGGCTGAGCATGTCCGCCCTGGTCGCCGACCTGCGCTCGGCGGTCTCCGACCCGACCAGGCCGGACCCGCTCCGCAGGGCCGCCGCGGAACACCTGGCCAGGCTCGCCGCCGCCGGAGTGCCCGGCGCCCACCCCAACGACTGGTACGCCCTGACGCCCATCTCCGACGACCGCCCGTTGAGCTGGCCCGACGACATCGTGCGCATCTCGCCGTCCGCGGTCGAGAGTTTCACCAAGTGCGGCCTGCGCTGGCTGCTGGAGACCTCCGTCGGCGCGGGCGGCACCGACGTCGCCAGAGGGCTCGGCACGGTCATCCACGCGCTGGCCGTGCTGGCGGCGACCGGCATGCCCACGGAGGAGACGCTCGGCAAGCGCCTCGACGACGTCTGGCACGAGCTGGACTTCGGCGGCGCCTGGTACAACCGCAAGCAGCGCAAGGTCGCCGAGGAGATGGTCGCCAAGTTCGTCCGCTGGCACCAGGACAACCCCAGGGAGCTGGTCGGCCTCGAGGAGGCGTTCACCGCCATGGTCTCCGAGGGCGTGCAGATCAAGGGGCGGGTCGACCGGGTCGAGCGCGACGGCGAGGGCCGGGCGGTGATCATCGACATCAAGACCGGTAAGAACGGCCCCAAGGACGTCGACCTCGAACGCCATCCCCAGCTCGGCGTGTACCAGCTCGCCGCGCTGCTGGGCGCCTTCGAGCGGCACGGGATGACCGAGCCCGGCGGCGCCGCCCTGGTCCAGGTCGGCGACGCGGCGGGCAAGAAGGGCGCCAAGGAGCAGATCCAGACCCCGCTGTCGGAGGACGCCGAGCCCGGCTGGGCCCGCGACATGGTGGACACCGTGGCGATCGGCATGTCGGGGCCGTTCTTCCGGGCGAAGGTCAACGACGGCTGCCGCACCTGCGCCGTTCGGGCGAGCTGCCCGGTCAGCAAGAACGGAGACCAGGTGTGCTGAGCCGTACCGCGGCGTCGCGGGGATTCCTCCGGCACGGCCGTACTGCCGAGGCGCAGGGGCGTCCCGGGGCCGGCCGTGTCGCCGAGGTGCGGGGATGTCCTGGGCCCGGCCGTACCACCGCCGTCCCCTCTGGCGAGGCTCCGTGCTGAACCCGATCCAGCTCGCCGCCAAGCTGGGCATCCTCCCCCCGACCCCCGAACAGGCCGAAGTGATCGAGGCCGGTCTCGAACCGATGGTCGTGGTCGCCGGGGCGGGGTCCGGCAAGAGCGAGACCATGGCGGGGCGGGTCGTCTGGCTGGTCGCCAACGGCCTGGTCCGCCCCGAGCAGGTGCTCGGCCTGACCTTCACCAGGAAGGCCGCGGGGGAGCTGGCCGTCCGCGTCCGCGAGCGGCTCAACAGCTTGGTCGCCGTCGAGCAGGTCCCCGCCGACCTGCTGGAGGGCGAGCCGACCATTTCGACCTACCACGCGTACGCGGCCAGGCTGGTCACCGAGCACGCCCTACGGGAGGCGCTGGAACCCACCATGCGCCTGGTCAGTCCCGCCGTCGCCTGGCAGCTCGCCGGGCGGGTCGTCAGCGGCTACGACGGGCCGATGGAGCAGATCGAGTGGGGACCGGCGACCGTCACCCGCGCCGTGCTGGAGCTGGCCGGGGAGCTGGCCGAGCACCTGCGCACCCCGCGGGAGGTGCGGGAGGTCGGCGTCTGGCTCGCCGAGAGGTACGGCAGGCTCCCCGGCACACCGACCCAGCTCCAGCGCAAACCCCTGGCCACGCAGCGGGCGAGGGAGCAGTTGCTGCCCCTGGTCGAGGCCTACGAACGGCTCAAGCGCAGCCGTGAGGTCGTCGACCACGGCGACCAGATGGCGCTGGCCGCCAGGATCGCCGCCAAGCACAGCGAGGTCGGTGAGATCGAGCGAGGCAGGTTCGCCGTCGTGCTGCTGGACGAGTACCAGGACACCAGCCACGCCCAGCTCGTCCTGCTCCGCTCGCTGTTCGGCAACGGCCACCCGGTGACCGCGGTCGGCGACCCCTGCCAGTCCATCTACGGCTGGCGCGGCGCCTCCTCGGGCAACCTCACCCGCTTCCCCCGTGACTTCAGGACCGCCTCGGGGGAGCCCGCCCCGATCCGCCGCCTGTCCGTCAGCTTCCGCAACGGCGACGCCGTACTCGACGTCGCCGCCAGGGTGCAGATCCCGCTGCGCCTTGAGGCCAGGGAGGTGCCGGTGCTGGTGCCCGGCGGCAACCGCGTCGAGCGGGGGCGGGTGGTCGCCGCCTTCCACGAGACCGCCGACGACGAGGCGGAGTGGATCGCGGACGGCATCGGCAAGCTGCTGGGCAGTGAGAGTGCCCCGGACGGGTTGCCGTGGGGCGACGGCGAGCGCAAGAAGGCCAAGCAGAGCGCCTGGGGCGGCCCGCAGTGTCTGCAGCCCCACGACGTGGCGATCCTGGCCCGCAAGCGGTCGCAGTTCCCCGCGCTGCGCAGGGCGCTTGAGGCGCGGGGCATCCCCGTCGAGGTGGTCGGCCTCGGCGGCCTGCTGACCGTGCCCGAGGTTGCGGACATCGTGGCGACGCTACGGGTGATCTACGACCCGACGGCCGGAGACGCGCTGGTCAGGCTGTTGTCGGGGCCCCGCTGGCGGATCGGCCCCGCCGACCTGAAGGAGCTGGGGGAGCGGGCGCGCGAGCTGAACCGGGAGACCCGTGAGGACTCGCCGGGAGTGGCCGACCCCCTCGATCAGGTCGTCGCGGACATGGCCGAGGAGCGCGGCAGCCTGGTCGACGCCCTCGACGAGCTGCCGGACCGTCCCGAATGGCAGGACCTGTTCTCCGCCCTCGCCCGGGTTCGTCTGGTCGCCCTGGCCCAAGAGCTGCGGATCCTGCGCGCCCACACCGGGCAGCCGCTGCCCGACCTGATCGTCGAGATCGAGCGCAGGCTCGGCCTGGACATCGAGGTCGCGGCCAGGGGGTCGGCCGTCGGCGTGTTCGCCGCGCGGGCGGACCTGGACGCCTTCCTGGACGCCGCCGCCCGGTTCGCGGGCGACTCGGAGGACCCGACGCTGGGGGCGTTCCTGGCGTTCCTCAAGGCGGCGGACGAGGAGGAGAACGGCCTGGACGCGGGCAGGGTCGGCGAGAGCAACAGCGTGAAGCTGATGACCGTGCACGCCTCGAAGGGGCTGGAGTGGCCGGTCGTCGTGGTGCCCGGCATGTCCCAGGCGGTCGCGAAGTCGGGCGGCCTGACCGTCGGCACGATGTTCCCCGCCAGGCCCGTCGTCAGCCCCAAGTGGACGGAGAACGCGCGCAAGCTGCCCTACCCGCTGCGCGGCGACGCCTCCGACCTGCCCAGGCTCGGCGGTCTGTCCAAGGAGGAGCTGGGCGACTTCGACGAGCGCTGCCGCGACCGTGACCTGCTTGAAGAACGCCGCCTGGCCTACGTCGCCGTCACGCGCGCCCACTACCTGCTGATCGCCTCCGGCTACCGCTGGGGCAGCGCGACCAAGCCGCTCGACCCCTCCGACTTCCTGCTGGAGGTCCGCGACACCTGCGGCCGGGTGGCCGTCTGGGCGCCGGAGGCCGAGGAGGGGGCGACCAACCCGCTCCTGGCCGACCCCGCCGAGTCCGAGTGGCCGGTGACCCCGGAGGGGTTGCGGTATGAGGCCGTACAGGACGGCGCGGCCATGGTCGAGGCCGCCCTCGCCGCCCTGGGCACGTCCTCTCCTGGCCCGGCCGCTTCCGGCTTGGTCGCTTCTGGTTCGGCCGCTTCCGGCTTGGCCGCTTCCGATTTGGCCGTGCCCGTCGCGCACGCCGGGGCCGTACCGGCCGGTTCCCGGACGGCCGCCTCCGCCGTGGCCGTGCCCTTCCCTGACGATCCCGGCGCGGACGGCTCCGTCTCGGAGGGCGAGAACGTTCCCTTCCCCGAAGCTCCCCGGGACGAGGATGTTCCGTTTCCCGAGGACCACGGCGACCCCGGGCACTACGGCGATTACGGCGACTTCGAGAGCCTCTCCGAGGCGCCACCGGACCGGGGACAGGCCTCCTTCCCGGCGGACCGGCCGGGCCGTGGACAGATCTCCCCTCCGGCGGACCGGCCGGACGAGAGGTCCGGCGTCCCCTCCACCGGGCGGTACGGCCCGGCCGACGACGCCCCCGCCCGCCCCACCCCCGAAGGCGAAAACGAGCAGGGACCTGAATACGGGCCTGAAGGCGAGCACGGGCCCGAAAGCGAGCCCGCGGCGGAACCCTCCACGGCTCTCGCGGAGCTGCGCGGATGGGACAGGGAGCGGGCGAAGGCCTGGGAACGCGACATCGAGCTGCTGCTCAGGGAACGCGAGCTGAACCGGCGGCGCGGTCCCGGCCGGGTCGAGCTGCCCACCCACCTGACCGTCTCCTCCCTCGTCACCCTGGCTTCGGACCCCAAGGCCCTGGCCCGCCAGATCCGTCGTCCCGTGCCCAGGAAGCCGGCCCCGCTCGCCCGCAGGGGCACCTCCTTCCACAGCTGGCTGGAGTCCCGCTGGGGCCAGCAGCGGCTGATCGACGAGCTGGACCTGCCAGGCTCCTCCGACGATGTCGACGAGGCCGCGGACGTCCAGCTCGACGAGCTGCGCGAGCGGTTCGAGGAGAGCGACTGGGCGGGCAGGGAGCCGATGGACATCGAGGTCCCGTTCGAGACGATGATCGCCGACCGGCTGGTCAGGGGCCGGATGGACGCGGTCTTCGAGACCCCGGACGGTGGCTACGAGGTCGTCGACTGGAAGACCGGCAGGCCCCCGAAGGGGAAGAAGGCCGAGGCGGCGACGGCCGTACAGCTCGCCGCCTACCGCCTGGCCTGGTCCCACCTGGCCGCCGTCCCCCTTGGCCGGGTGAGCGCCGCCTTCCACTACGTCCGCCTCAACAAGACGATCCGCCCCGTCAACCTCCTCGACGAACGCGGCCTGATCGCCCTCATCGAGTCGGTCCCCACGATCAGCTGACCCGGTAGCCGCGCATCGTGACCCTCGCGGGCATCACGCTCCACGCTCGGGCCGCGCCCTCAGAGGACTCCCACCTCCTCCGTCCCCGGGCGGGTGTCCGCCGATCCGGATGGCCGGCCGGTCCCGGCGCGCGAGGCTCTGAAACCCGCAGCCTCATCTCCGATCGGCTGGGCCGGGGACCGTCTTCTACGGGTTCGCGGGTGCGGCGGCCGTCGTCGTGCCCGCGGAACCCTCCAGGAAGCGGCCGAGGCGCCGCAGCCCCTCGGCGACGCGTTCGGCGGGGATGGCACCGTAGCCGAGCACCAGACCGGCCTGGGACGCGCCTTCGGCACAGTAGTCCGCCAGGCTCTCGACGGCGACGCCTGACGCGTGTGCCTTCTCCAGCACCCGGGCGAGCCCGGTGGGCACGTCCGGCCCGAGCATGGCGAGCGCGTCCGGCCTGAGCCGGGCGCACAGGTGCAGGCCCGCGGTCGACGGCACCAGGTCGAGCAGGTCGCCGAGGTCGTCCCGCAGCGCCGCGAGGATGCGCTCGCGCCGGGCCGCGTAGACGCGGGTCGCCTTGCGGACGTGCCGTGACAGCTCGCCCGAGTCGATGAAGCGGGCGAGCGCCGCCTGGGCGGTGTGGTCGCCGTGCCAGTCGGTGAGCCGCCTGGCCGCGCGTAGCGCGGGCCGCAACGAGGCCGGGGCGACCAGGAAGCCGAGCCGCAACATCGGCGACAGCGTCTTGGAGAAGGTGCCGACGTAGACGACCCGGCCGTCCCGGTCGAGACTCTGCAGAGGTTCGAGAGGACGCTCGCCGAAGCGGAACTCGCTGTCGTAGTCGTCCTCGACGATCACGGCGTCGTGGCGCGCGGCCCATTCGAGCAGCGCGGCCCGCCGCGCCAGTGACATCGGCGTGCCCAGCGGGAACTGGTGTGACGGCGTGACGTACACCAGCCGGGCGTCCGCGGGGAGCGCGCTCACGTCGAGCCCCTCGTCGTCGACGGGCACCCCCACGACCTGGGCGCCGAGAGAGGCGAACAGCAGCCGTGCCAACGGATAGCCGGGTTCCTCGACGGCCACGCGGTCGCCCGGTTCGATCAGGACCCGACCGACGAGGTCGAGGGCCTGCTGCGCGCCCTGGGTGACGAGGACGTCCTCCGTGTGGGCCCGGACGGAGCGGGAGACTCCGACGTACCGGGCGATGGCCTCGCGCAGTCCGGGGTGTCCGGTGGGCTCGCGGTATCCGGCCGTCCTGACCGCCGAGACGCGCAGCTCCCCGGCGACGAGACGGCGCCACGTGGCGAGTGGGAACAGCTCGCCGTCCGGCCTGCCGACCCGAAAGTCGTAGACGGGCGGCGGGCCGGTCGAGGGGCCCGGGGAGTCGGGGGAGTCGGAGGAGAGGTCTGGTGACAGGTTGGGGGAGAGGGAGTCCCAGAACGCCCGGGGACGCACGCCACGGCCCTGCGGCGCGGCCCGCGGTTCGGCGCGGGTGACCGGTTCCGGTCCCACGAAGGTGCCCGCCCCGACGCGGGCGACGAGGAAACCCTCGGCCGTCAGACGTTCGTAGGCGACACAGACCGTGTTGCGCGCCACGTCGAGGCGGCGGGCGAGCTCCCGGGAGGGCGGCAGACGCTCTCCGGGGCGCAGCCGACCGTCCAGGATCGCGTCGCGTAGCTGCCGGTAGATGCGGAAGGCCAGGTCACCCGGGCCTTCCAGGCTGACGTGCAGGTCCACGTCCCGACACTACATTGGCGCTTTCAGTTTGCGGGAAATTGGCACTTCTGTGGAGCCAATGTGAGGCCGTTGAATGATCCCGACGGATGAGGAAGCGGCCGAGGAGTACGTCCATGACCATCGCCGACATGTGGTTCGACCCGAAGTGCCCCTGGGCGTGGAACACCTCGCGCTGGCTGCTCGAGGTGGAACGCGTCCGCGATGTGGAGGTCCGCTTCCACGTGATGAGCCTGTGGCTGCTCAACGAGGGCCGCGAGGGGCTGGAGGAGTGGTACGAGCGATGGCTTGCCGACACGCTGGGGCCGGTGCGCGTGCTCGTCGCCGCCGAGCAGAAGTACGGCACGCCGATCTTGCGCGATCTCTACACCGCCTTCGGTAACCGGATCCACCACGAGAAGGCGCTGATCGGCCGTGACCTGTACGTCGGCGCGCTGGCCGAACTGGGCCTCGACACGGACCTCGCCGACGCGGCCGAGACCGCCGACCACGACGACGCCCTTCTCCTGAGCCACCGGGCGGGCCTCGACCCGGTTGGTGAGGACCTGGGCACCCCGGCGATCCACGTACCCGGGCCCGATGGGCGGCCCAACGCCTTCTTCGGCCCGGTGGTGAGCCCCGTGCCCCGCGCTGAGGCGGCGGGCAGGCTCTGGGACGGCGTGCTCCTGGTCTCGGCGACGCCGGGGTTCTCCGAGCTCAAGCGCAGCCGTACCGGATCCCCCCGCGTCGACTGACCACCCGGGAGCGGCACCGTCCCCGGGCCGCGTCCGAACCTCCACATTCCATACACAACCCCTCTTTGACCTGGCCGCTTGAGGTGATTACCGCTTCATGGACGGCAGGAGTATGACTCAATTACCCTCATGGGTATGACCAAGCGGATCACGATCTCCCTGCCGGACGACCTCGCCGACGAGGCGCAGCGGTCCGGCAACGCCTCTGGTTACATCGCCGACGCCCTTCGGGAGCAGCGCCGGATCAAGGACGGCCTGGCGGCGTTGGAGCGCCTGTGGGGGGCGGGCTGGCAGGACGACATCACCGACGCGGACAGGGAGCGCGCGAACCGCCTGTTCGGCTCCGGCGGGGACGTCGACAGGGACGTCGCGTGACCTTGGAGGCCGAGGGCCTGACCGGTCACGTCCTCGACCTCGACGCGGTTCACCACCTGCTCGACGTCAAGAGCAACTACGGCCGCGAGGTCGTCCGCCAGTCGGTGCTGCGCAACACCACGCTCCTGCTGCCCGCGACGGCCGCGCAGTGTGTGGCGACCTTCCGCCCGGGCCAGGCGGAGGCCCTGCTGGCGGTGCCGGTGGTGACGATCGGGAGCCTGGAGGCCGCCGACGTCACGCACGCGGCCGGGCTGGGCCCGAAGATGGCGGCGAACCTGGAACGGCACGCCTCGGGCCCCGCGACGGGAACCGAACTCGTGGCCCTCCTCGCCGCAGCCCACGCCGTGGTCCTGGCCGAAGCGCGCGGCGGCTGGCGCATCATTACCTCCGCCCCCCACCTGTACGACGACATCCCCGACGTCCGGCTCGAAATCCTGCCCTGAGGCGTTCGGCGAGCGAAGAACGTCTTGCCTGTCAGCTCGATTGCTCGCGTGACTCCGCCGGGCCAGGCGAAGCGGTCATGGAACTCCCGGCCCGTGCGGGGCGGAGCGATCACGCGGCGATCAGATGGTGAGCGATGGACGACGGAACCGGAGGGAGGCGGCGTCACCGGTTGACCAGAAGGCTCAACACCGCGGGTTCCGTGGCCGGTGAGTCGGTGGTGAGCGTGCGGTGAACCGTAGCCGTCACTGTTGAGCCATCGCCGGGTTCACACCGAGAACCGGCTACCGATCGAGGAGCCTCAGATGGATGGTCTGGCAGGAAAGACGGCGCTGGTGACGGGTGGGTCGCGGGGTATCGGCAGGGCGGTCGCGTTGCGGCTGGCAGCCGAGGGCGCTCTGGTCGCCGTCCACTACGGCGGCAATGACGCGGCGGCCAAGGAGACCGTGGCGCGGATCGAGGAGGCGGGAGGCCGGGCGTTCGCCGTCCGGGCCCGGTTCGGCGACGAGGACGCGGTGGACCGGCTGTTCGAGGGCCTGACCGAGGGGCTGGCGGGACGTGGCCTGGACATCCTGGTCAACAATGCGGGCATCGGTTCGAGCAGCCCGATCTCGCAGATCACCCCGGAGGAGTTCGGCAGGCTGCTGACGATCAATGTGAGCACGCCGTTCTTCGTGATCCAGCGTGCGCTGCCGCTGCTGAACGACGGCGGCCGCATCATCAACATGGGCTCGGTGGCCAGCCGGGTCGCGATCACCGTCCAGATCGGCTACACCGTCAGCAAGGCGGCGCTGGAGTCGATGGCCCCGTCGTTGGCCAATGAGCTCGGCAGGCGTGGGATCACGGTGAACACGGTCGCGCCTGGCGTGGTGCGGACCGATTTGACCATGGGTTACACCTCCATCCCGGAGGTGGTCGCCGGGATGGAGGCGATCACCGCGCTGGGGCGGCTCGGCGAGCCGGAGGACGTCGCCGACGTCGTCGGCTTCCTGGCGGGCCCCCAGGGCCGGTGGGTGACCGGCCAGACCATCGACGTCTCGGGCGGAACCTACCTCGGCCCCATCGCATGATCAGTGCTGGTGGATGATCGCGGCACGCGATCCGGGCGGTCATATGTGATCGAAGGTGGATCGATGTCCGCTTTCATCATTTTGCCCCTGATTGAGTTCCCATTTCCCGCGACGCTCGGAGCTGGACGAGGTGTCAATGCAAGTGAAGGCGTGCCGGTCTCAGCCGTATCGCTCGACGAGCGCGTTGCCGATCGAGGCCAGGTGGTCTCGCACACCTGGAGGGCCAGTCACCTCGAGCCATTCGACCAGCCCGGCAAGCTCGCCGGCGAGCGTGTACTCGTTGCGGCCGCGGATCACGACCTCGATGCGGCCGTCGGTCGTGGAACCTCCCACCTCGAGCCGATCGCCGAGCCCCATCCGGAGCAGGCCTATCCCGTGGGGCGTGCATACCGCCTGGATCTCGAGGGGCGTTCGCCTGCGGTCGACCTCGTCGGCGATCTCGCGCCAGCTCTCGGCAAGGTCGAAGTCCTCGGGGCGGTGCACGGGATCGTCGGTCGGGTCGGCGGACGACACGCGGTCGATCCGGAAGGTCCGCCGACCGGCCTCGGTGTTGGAGACGAGGTACCACGACGGACCTTTGGCGACGATGCCCAGCGGGTGGACGGTTCTCTCGGTTTCGACGCCTTTGCGGTCGACGTAGCCGAGCCGCACCTGGACGCCGCGGATCACCGCGTCTTGGAGTTCGTCGAGGAAGCGAGGTGGTCGGTGCTCGACCCGACTCGACCCCCATCGTTGCGGGTCCATGACCAACGACGACGCTGCTGCCTCGGCCTGCACCCGGAAGGGCTCCGGCAGGGCATGGACGAGCTTGCGCAGAGCTGCTTTCACGGCCGGCGTCGCAGCCGAGGCCTGGCCGGCAACCAGGAACAGGGCGCGGGCCTCACTCGAGGTCAACCCGGACAGGTCGGTGCGGGCGCCGCCCACGAGGCGCCAGCCGCCGCCTCGGCCCTGCATGGAGTACACGGGCACCCCGGCCATGGCCAGGGCGTCGAGGTCGCGGCGGGCGGTGCGCTCGGAGACCTCCAGCTCTCGGGAGACCTCTGCTGCTGTCACCTGCTCGCGCCGTTGCAGCAGGAGGAGGATGGCCACCAGCCGGTCGGTTCGCATGCCGACGACACTTTCACATAAAACCGGTCATGGGTTGACCGGTTTTGGTCGGCAGGATGGCGACATGACCTCACCGGCGAGTCCCACTGCCCACGACCGCATCGGCCCTCGGCCTGTCAGGGGTGCGCCGACGCTGTCTTCGGGAACCTTCGCCGCCTGATCACCTCGAAAAGAAAGAGAGGAAATGCAATGTTCGATCCAGCCGATTTCCCCGAGCCCGCCCTTGTGTCAGTCAACGGTGTGGAGCTTGAGGTCTTTGAAGCAGGCCGACAGAATGCGGGGAAACCCATTGTTCTCTGTCATGGCTGGCCGGAGCACGCCTTTTCCTGGCGCCATCAGATGCCTGCCCTTGCCGCAGCGGGCTACCATGTCATCGTCCCGAACCAGCGGGGTTACGGGAACTCATCCCGCCCGGCCGAAGTGACAGACTACGACATTGAACACCTGTCGGGTGATCTCATCGCACTTCTCGATCACTACGGATACGAGGATGCCACCTTTGTCGGTCATGACTGGGGTGCAATGGTCGTCTGGGGACTGACCCTGCTGCATCCGAACCGTGTAAACAAAGTGATCAACCTGAGCTTGCCTTACCAGGAGCGCGGAGAAAAGCCCTGGATCGAGTTCATGGAAGATGTGCTTGGCGGCGACTTCTATTTCGTCCACTTCAATCGGCAGCCAGGCGTCGCGGACGCCGTGTTCGAAGAGAATACCTTCCAGTTCCTTCGCAACATGTACCGGAAGAACGAGCCCCCCAGGGAGCCTCAGCCGGGTATGGCACTGATCGATCTCGCCAGAGCGGAAACGCCACTCGGTGATCCCGTCATGAGCGGCAGCGAACTGGCCGTTTTCGTCTCCGCCTTCGAATCAACAGGGTTCACGGGCAGTGTGAATTGGTACAGGAACCTTGACCGCAACTGGCGCTTGCTGGCGGACGTGGACCCGATCATCCAGCAGCCCACGCTCATGATCTATGGCGACCGGGATGTGATCTCGAAGTCTGAAAGACTGACAGATTTCGTACCTAATGCGGAAGTGGTCAGCCTGGATTGCGGTCATTGGATCCAGCAAGAGAAGCCGGAAGAAACAAACCAGGCGATTCTAAAGTGGCTGGACCAGCGGGATGCCACCTAGCGCGTGTTTCAGGAGTGCTGTGGGCCAGTCGCCCGACGGCCGTGACCGGCTGGCCTACAGAAGCATGTGTCGGTCATAGATAAACAGCGAGGTCTCCGGTAGACCGTTCAACGACCAAGAAGAACGAAACCGGAGACCTCGTGGCCACCATACCTGCGGCGAGGTGGCACGACCTGACCGACGCGCAGTGGGCGGCGCTACAGCCCCTGCTGCCCCAGGGCCGGAAACCAGGGCGTCCACCGAAGTGGGACAAAGGAGCCGCCCGGCGGCGTCGATGACGAGCCCGCCAACCACGCCCTGGGCCGTTCCCGCGGCGGCTGGACGACCAAGCTGCACCTGGTCTGCGAGCAAGGCCAGAAAGCCCTCGTCGTGGTGGTGACCGGTGAGCGGCGCGGCGACAGCCCGCAGTTCACGAAGGTCCTGACCTGTATCCGGGTGCCGCGCCCGGGCGGCGGGCGACCTATGACCCGCCCTGGTCGGGTGTTGGCCGACAAGGCGTATGGCTCGAACGCCAACCGGGAGCACCTGTGACGGCGCGGAATCAAGGCGACGATCCCGATCAAGGACGATCAGGCCGCCAACCGGCGCAGGAAGGGGCCGAAGGGCGGACGACCACCGACCTTCGACCCCAAGATCTACAAGCAGTGCTACGCCGTGGGGTGCGGTATCAACCGACTCAGCGGTATCAACCGACTCAAACGAAACCGCAGCCTGGCTACCCGCTACGACAAGCTCGCCGTCCGCTACCAGGCCACCTACAACATCGCCGCGATCAACGAATGGCTCTGACCCACTTATGAAACACGCGCTGGGCCGGTCGTTCATGGCCGGGGTCGTTCGAGATTCGAGAATGATGCCCGATGTCTCGGGGGTACGGCGGTGCGGTCGCGGACAGAGGTGGGGTGTTTACGAATCGTGCCCCCCGGTCACGAGAACCCGCCGGTCACGAGAACCCGCCGGTCACGAAAACACACACGGTGGACGCGGAGTGTGTCCGCATGTGCGCGGACCAGGCCTTTTGGCGAATAATTCTGAACAATAAAACAATGCATCGCTATTGACATATGCTGAAGTTGGCGCATCGAGATGCAATCACCCGATCAATCACTTGAAATGCATCAAGTCAATATCTTGTGATAAATCTTACAATAAGCATGATTTGTGCATTTGCGTGTGATCATTGCCGATGAATCGCCCCCTGAGGGCGTATCCGTACCGATCGGAGTTCATCGGAATGCAGCTCAGGCGAAACCTCTCCCTGGCCGCCGCATGGATCCTCGTCGCGGTCGGCCTGGTCGCCTCACCCCCCACGGCATCGGCCGCCACGCCGCCAGGCGACGGTCACTCCCGCGTCGTGTCCGACGTCTTCCCCGGCGCCAGGCTCGGTGAGCGCGTCGGCCCGGCGGCCCTCGCGCCGAGCCAGGACAAGGCGCGGGTCAGCCCGCAACTGGTGGCCTGTGACGGCGACGGCACCAGCGGCAAGCGCGTCGAGGCCCTGTACGTGCGCGAGGCGTCGATGCCGGACCGCTACACGCAGTTCCTGCCCATGTTCCGGGCGTGGCTGGCCGACGCCGACGACCAGTTCAACGACGCCGCCGCCACCTCCAACCGCAGCCGGCACATCCGGTACGTCACCACGGCGGTGACCGGCGGCTGCGCCCCCGTCGTGCGCAACGTGGTGGTCCCCGCCGGTTCGCTGGTCGACTTCGCCACCAGCAAGACCGCCCTGCAGGCCCTCGGCTACACCAGCAACGACCGGCACTACCTCATGCTCACCGAGGCCACGGTGATCTGCGGCATATCCGACATCAAGAACGACGACTCGACCGGAGCCGCCAACCTCAACAACGGGCTCGCCTTCTCCCGGGTCGACGCCAGCCCCAACTGCTTCGGCGCGAACGCCGTCGCCCACGAGCTGGCGCACAGCTTCGGCGCCGTGCAGCTCAGCGCGGCCCACGCCGACGGCGGCTGGCACTGCCTCGACCAGTGGGACCTCATGTGCTACGGCGGCACGCCCACGTGGAGCTGCCTGAAGTGGAACGACTACCGGCTGCCCGACTGCAACCGGGACGACTACTACAACGCGGTCCCCACCGCCGGAAGCTACCTGGCCACGCACTGGAACGTCGCCGACAGCGCCTACCTCATCGCGGGCGCGACGGCCGACAGCGATCCGCATCCCAAGACCGGTAACACCTACGTCATAACGAACGCCTCCACCGGAGGCGCGCTGGAGCCCATCGGCGCCTCAACCGGGGCGCTGGTCGAGCTGAGCCAGCGCACCCGTGTCGACACCCCCAGCCAGAAGTGGCTGATGGGCTACAACACCGGGCTGCAGTTCATCAACGTCGGCAGCCGCCTGTGCGCCGACAGCTCCTACAGCGGCACCACGCCCGGCACGACGCTCCTGCAGTACGCCTGCAACGGCCAGGACGGCATGCGCTTCGCCTATCTGCAGACCGGCACGAACACCTACGCGATCTTCGACTGGCTGTCCGGGCTGGCGCTGACCGCGGGCGCCACCTACCCGTCGCCCATCACGCAGCAGACCTACACCGGCGCGACCAACCAGCAGTGGGTGTTCAACCAGGTCACCGACAGCTCGCCGGTCAACAACAGCGTGTACTACCTGCAGGGGTCTGGCACCCGCGACAACGCCGAGCCCGCCGGAGGCTCGACCGCCTCGGGCGCGCTGATCACGCACAACGCGCCGTCCGGCGCCACCAGCCAGCGGTGGACGCTCCAGGCCAGCGGGTCCTACTGGAAGCTGGTGAACGTCAACAGCTCCAAGTGCCTCGACCTCGTCTCGGCCAGCACGTCCACCGGCATCCAGATCAGGCAGGCGACCTGCGGTGCCGCGACCAGCCAGCAGTGGACCCCCCAGAAGGTCGCGGACGGGACCTTCTACCTGGTCAACCGCTTCAGCGGCAAGGTGCTCAACACGCCGGTCGGCAGCGGTACCACCCTCGACCAGCAGACGGTCACCGGTAACACCGACTCCGGTGCCGGAATCGTCGCGGGCAACGAGATCTGGTACCTCAACCCGATCTGATCCCGGCCCGATCCCCGAGCCCCTTCCGACCCGTGCGGGCCGCCCGTTCCCCCCCGGGCGGCCCGCACGGCCCATGAGGGCCTGTCCGGTTGCGGACGTGAGCCGACCGCGGTCCCGCGTTTACGGTTTTCCGCCATGGAGGTGGGAGGTTCGCCACCATGGTGGCCGTCCCGGCGCCTGCCTAGCGTTGCCGGTGTGATCAGTCTCAGAGGTTTGGGTAAACGCTACGGTGCCCGGACGGTCGTCGACGACCTGTCACTGGAGGTGAAGCCGGGCGCCGTCACCGGCTTCCTCGGTCCGAACGGGGCGGGAAAATCGACGACGATGCGCCTGATCCTCGGGCTCGACCGCCCGACAGCCGGTACGGCGCTGATCGGGGGCGTGCCGTACCACCGGATCAGGAACCCGCTGCGGACGGTCGGCGCGCTCCTGGACGCACGCGCGCTGCATCCCGGAAGGAGCGGGCAGGCGCACCTGACGGCGATGGCGCGCAGCAACGGCATCGCGCGGAGCCGGGTGGCCGAGGTCCTGGAAACGGTCGGGCTGGGGGAGGCGGCGCGCAAGCGGGCCGGTGCGCTGTCGCTGGGCATGAGCCAGCGGCTCGGCATCGCGGGCGCCCTGCTCGGCGACCCCGAGGTGCTCATGTTCGACGAGCCCGTCAACGGCCTCGACCCGGACGGCGTGCGCTGGGTACGCCACCTGATGCGCTCGCTGGCCGACGAGGGCAGGACGGTGTTCGTCTCCAGCCACCTGATGAGCGAGATGCAGCTGACCGCCGACCACCTCGTGGTGATCGGCAAGGGGCGGCTCATCATGGACGCGCCGCTGGCGGAGGTCATCGCGCGCAGTTCCCTGACCGCCGTGGTCGTCCGTACCCCGCACGCGGCCGGCCTGTCGGCGCGGCTGGACACCGCGGGAATCCGGTGGGAGCGGCTCGGCGAGAACGAACTGGTCGCCACCGGTGTCGCGATCGAGCGCGTCGGCGACCTGGCGCACGAGGCGGGCATCCGGCTGCACGAGCTGCGCACCCGAGAGGCCTCGCTGGAGCAGGCCTACCAGGAACTGACCGCGGGCAGCGTCGAGTACGGCGCGCGGAGGGCGGGAGCGTGAACATGTGGCTGAGTGAGCTGAGGCAGGCGACCGGTGCCGAGTGGGTGAAGCTCCGCTCGGTCCGTTCCACCTGGTGGTGCCTGGTCTGCGCGACGGCGCTCATGGTGCTGAGCGCGCTGACGCTGGGCGCGGGGACGGCTACGGACATGGTGCGCGACGGCGCGGGCAGGCCTTTCCCCGCGAGCCAGCCGGTGACCTCGGCGACATCGTTCGCCCAGTTTGCCCTGGTCGCGCTGGCAATGCTGGCGATCACCTCGGAGTACGCCTCGGGGAGCATCAGGACGACCCTGCAGGCGACGCCGATCCGCGGCCGGGTGCTCGCCGCGAAGGCACTGGTGCTGGTGCCGGTGACGTTCGCCGCGGGAGTGCTGTCCGGAGGCGTGGCGACGGTGGCCGTCTACGTGGTGCTGTCCGCCGACGTGTTCGGAGGCTACGTGGCGCTGCCGCTCACGGAGGTCGTCCCCGAACTGCTGAGCGTGGGTCTCTTCTTCGCCCTGGTCTCGGTGACGACCCTCGGTGTCGGCGCCGCGATGCGCGGTTCGGCGGGCACCCTGAGCACGGTGTTCATGCTGCTGATGGGCGTTCCGCTGCTGCTGATGATGGCGGGCTCCCGGATGGCCTTCGAGGTCTCCCTGCGCATGCCGATGTTCGCCGGTCTGGCCTTCATGGGCAGCACCGACACCCCGATCGGCGGTCCGGTGCCCTATTCGGCACCGGAGGGACTGGCCTGGCTGCTCGCGTGGACGGCGGTCGCGGTGGGCGCGGGCTACGCCGTACTGCGCCGGCGCGACGCTTGAGCCGACATGACGCCTAGACTGCGCAACCGTGTCAGGTAACCGGATCGCCCGCACCCTGGCCGGGGTGCTCGCGGGCATGGTCCTGGGGATCGTCGAGCTGGTCTTCCTCTGCGTGGCCTGGCCCGCCTGGCTGCTCCCGGCCGTACGGCCCGCCGCCGACCGGGGCCTGGCCCGACTGATGACCCTCGAACGGGCCCGGCTGGCCAGGTGGCTCGACCACGACACGACGCGGTGGCCGGAGCACGGCACGGAGCGGCCGGGCGGCGGCTACGGCTTCATCGCCGTCCGCGCCCCGCTGGGCGTTCTCGCCGGGTACGGCTGCGCGGCGGGTCTGTTCCTCACCGGCCTGTTCCTGTTCGGCGGATTGTGGGACCTGGCCGGGGGCGGGTCCCAGGCCGTAGCGGTGAACCTCCCCGGCGTTCGGCTGGTCACCAGCAGCGGTGTGCTCGGCCTGACCGGCGCGGTGGTCCTGCTGGTCCTGGTCGTGTTGGGGATCCTCGCCACGGGGATCGCGGAACGGCGGCTGGCCGACCACTTCCTCGGACCGGGCGAGCAGGAAATGATGCGCAGGCGCATCGCCGAGCTGACCGCGACCCGCTCGGGCATCGTCAGAGCCGTGGACGACGAACGGCGCAGGATCGAACGCGACCTGCACGACGGCGTGCAGCAACGGGGAGTCGCGCTGGCCATGCTGCTCGGCCGCGCCCGGCACAGCTCCGACCAGGCCAGAACCGCCGAGCTGGTCACCCAGGCGTACGCCGAGTCGCGCCAGCTCCTCGACGAGCTGCGCAGCGTGGCCTGGAGGATCTACCCGACCGCCCTCGACGAACTGGGCCTGCAGGCCGCGCTCGCGGGCGTCGCCGAGCGGTCGAACGTGCCGGTCACCGTGCACTACGGGCTGGCCGAGCGTCCTGTCTCCGAGGTCGAGACGGCCCTGTACTTCATCGCCCGTGAGGCGATCACCAACGCGGTCAAGCACGCGGGCGCGCGTGACATCCTGATCGTGTTGACCGAGGATGGGCGGGCGGTGAGCGTGGCGATCTCAGACGACGGCGGGGGCGGAGCCGATCCTTCGGGCTGCGGCCTCTCCGGGCTGGCCAGGAGGGTTTTCGCGCTCGACGGGACGTTCACCGTCGACAGCCCGGAGGGCGGACCCACCAAGATCGTCGCGACACTGCCGAAGGACGTGCTGTGCGGCTGATCCTGGCCGACGACTCGGTGCTGCTCCGCGAGGGCCTGATCCGGCTGCTCGACGACGCCGGACACGAGGTGGTCGCGGCCGTCGGCGACGCGCGGGCGCTGCTGGACGCCGTCGAGCGGCACCACCCCGATGTGGCCGTGGTCGATGTGCGGATGCCGCCGACGCACACGAACGAAGGGGTGCGCGCCGCACTGGAGATCCGCGAACGCTGGCCCGGTGTCGGCGTCCTCGTGCTGTCGCAGTACGTGGAGAAGACCTACGCGGCCACGCTTCTCGCCGGAACCACGGAGGGACTCGGCTATTTGCTCAAGGACCGGGTCTCCGAAGTGGCCGACTTCCTGAGCTCCCTCGAACGGGTGTGCGCGGGCGGGACGGTCTTCGACCCGGAGGTGGTGCGCCAGCTGCTCGCCCGCACCACCCACGCCGACCCGCTGAGCAGGCTGAGCGGACGCGAGAGCGAGGTGCTCAGGCACCTGGCGCAGGGCTTCGCCAACGCGGCGATCGCCGAGCGCCTGCACGTGTCACTGAGTACCGTCGAGAAGCATGTCAATGCCATCATGGACAAGCTCGGCCTGCCGCGCGATTCCGGCTACAGCCGCAGAGTGCTGGCGGTCCTGCGTTATCTCGACGGCTGACGGCCCATCCCGATGTCGGAGCCTCGTACGGCCGGACTGTCTCATCACCCTGAGAACAGCCGAGACCGAAACCCGCTTCAGGACGCGGGTTTTACCCCACTGGCCTGCGACTTCACATTTCCTTTTCGATCGGCGGGCGGTTTCGCCTGGGGGCGCCGGGCCGTACAGGAAGTGTGAAGCGTTCCGGTGCAGGCTGCTCTCCGTGGCGGTGGACAGGGCCGCCCTCATCAGGAAGGCTCGTGAGATGGGCATCAGGATCACCCGGTTCTTCACGGTCGGCGCGCTCTCGGCGAAGGCGATCGCGGCCACTCCGATCGGTTCCGCGAACGTCGCCGCCTGCCCCCCGGAAGGGGCGTACGGCGAGGGCGACAGGGGTTACGGCAACCGCGGGTAGCCGTGGCGGGGCGACCTCGACGCCCACCGGATCACCCGCCGCGCGTCGGCGCCGTTCGTATCCGTTCGGTGCCCGGGAGTCCCGGACCCGGCCACGGCTTTCCGTAGGAGCCGCGAATCGGAAAGGGCGAATCCGGCCGAGACAGTCTAAAAGGTCGCGAACTGGCTGAGGCCGTTCTGAAGCTGTGAACCATACGGGGATTGGTTCGTGGCCTGGCTGAAACGGCGGATGCCGTACCCGGGGGACCCGGGCACGGCATCCGTTGTCATCTTGTCATCCCTCAGCGGGACTCAGGTCGCCGGCGACACATCGCTGAAAGCCGTGCAGTTCACCGGGTAGGCCGGAGGCCCGAGAGGCGCTCCAGGCGCGAAGAAGCCTCCGACCACCGGAACCGGAAGTCCGATCAGGCACCTCGCCTGGGCGACCTGCCCGCTCGAGGTCTGTGCCGTGATGGCGAGGTAGGGAAGCGCGCCTTCGGTGACGACCGCCGTGGAAACGGATCTCACATCCGCCGGATAGCCGGTCAGGGTGGAGATGTCATGCCAGGCGGGCGTGGTCCGAGGATCGCGGACCTGAAGGCCCCCGTTGCTACGCAGGGACACGTCCAGCTTGTCGAGCAGCAGGAACGTCGAGGAAATGGACGACTGCGTCGCCCCTCCCGCAGGTCCTGCCGGTCCCGCGGGCCCCGCCGGACCTGTGGCACCCGCAGGTCCTGCCGGTCCCGCGGGCCCCGCCGGACCTGTGGCACCCGCCGGACCTGTCGCTCCCGCCGGACCTGTCGCTCCCGCAGGTCCTGCTGGTCCTGCTGGTCCTGCCGGACCCGTCGCGCCAGTAGCTCCAATAAGTCCAGACAACCCGATGGGTCCGATGGGTCCTGTGGGTCCTGCTGGGCCGGTGAGTCCTACAGGGCCGACTGGTCCGACGGCTCCGGTGGCTCCGGTTGCTCCGGTGAGTCCGATGGGTCCTACAGGGCCGACGGCTCCGGTGGCTCCGGTGAGTCCGATGGGTCCCACTGGGCC